>DASVOL010000651.1:0-2321 GCA_036383375.1 Bradyrhizobium sp.
ATCAATGCGGTTGCGTCCGCAGGCGAGCATCCGCAGCTCGCCTGGGACTTCGTCCAGGCCAATTTCGATACGTTGCTGGCCAGGCAAGGGCCGAACTTCCGCGACCAGTTCGTGCCGAACTTCATGACCAATTTTACCGATCAGGCCCACGCGGCGGAGCTGGCCGCGTTTGCGCCGTCACAATCGACCAGCGGCGGGCGGGTGATGGTGGCGCGCTCCTTGCAAGCGATCGCGATCTCGGCCGATCTCGCCGCGCGTGTGCTCCCCATGGCCGATGCCTGGATCAGGGCGCACAAGCCGTGAGATCGAAAGAGAGTTTCCGGCGGCGCGCGATGCGGCTATGCTCCGTGCGCGGCATGCAATCAACGATGCGAGGCTGAGATGGTCAAAGGTTCCGATTTGCTGGTCGCGGCCCTCGAGAATGAGGGCGTGGAACGGGTGTTCGGCGTTCCCGGCGAGGAGAACCTCGACGTTGTCGAGAGCCTGCGCAAATCCTCGATCAAGCTGATCGTGACCCGCCACGAGCAGGCTGCGGCGTTCATGGCGGCGACCTATGGCCGGCTGACCGGAAAGCCCGGCGTCTGCATGACGACGCTGGGCCCCGGCGCGCTCAACCTGACCACCGGTGCAGCCTATGCGCTGCTCGGCGCGATGCCGATGGTGATGCTCACGGGGCAGAAGGGCATCTTGAGCAGCCGGCAGGCCAAGTTCCAGATCGTCGACATCGTCAACACATTCCGTCCACTGACCAAGCTGTCGCTGCAGATCGTCAGCGGCGCGACCATTCCGACGCTGGTGCGTGACGCCTTCCGGATCGCGACGCAGGAACGGCCGGGGCCGGTCCTGCTCGAATTGCCGGAGGATATCGCGCGCGAGGAGATCGCGCCGGTCGAGATCGTGTCGCCGCATCCGATCGAAATTCCGATCGCGCACGCGGCCGCGCTCGACCGCGCCGCCGACATGATCCTGAAGGCGCAGCGTCCGCTGATCATGCTCGGCGCGGCGGCATCGCGGCCGCGCTCGACCGCCGGGATCGGCGACTTCGTCCGGCGCACCAAGATCCCGTTCTTCACCACCCAGATGGGCAAGGGCACGGTCTCCGGCGGCACCAACCAGTACATGGGAACCGCCGCGCTGAGCGAGCGCGACTATGTGCATGAGGCGATCGACCGTGCGGACCTCATCATCGCGATCGGTCACGATACGATCGAGAAGCCGCCCTTCATCATGGGGCCGAAAGGCCCGCAGGTGATCCATGTCAGCTACACGGCGGCGAATGTCGAGCAAGTCTATTTCCCGCAATGCGAGGTGATCGGCGATGTCGGGCCGAGCCTCGAACTGCTGGCCGACCGTGTCGCGGGAAAGTTGCCGCATGCCAGCGCGCTGCTCAGCCTGCGCGAAGGCATTTTGGCGAAGATCACCAATCGGGCCACCGAGGGCCGCTGGCCGCCGACGCCGCAGCGCATCGTGCACGATGTGCGCCAAGTCATTCCCGAGGACGGCATCGTCGCGCTCGACAACGGCATGTACAAGATCTGGTTCGCGCGCAACTACCGCACGCTGCTCGCGAACTCGCTGCTGCTCGACAACGCGCTCGCCACCATGGGCGCCGGCCTGCCGTCGGCGATGATGGCGGCGATGCTGTACCCGAAGAATCGCGTGCTCGCGGTCTGCGGCGACGGTGGCTTCATGATGAACTCGCAGGAGATGGAGACCGCGGTCCGCCTCAAGCTCAATCTGGTGATCCTGATCCTGGAGGATTCCGCGTACGGCATGATCCGCTGGAAGCAGGCGGTCGACAACTTCCCGGATTTCGGCCTCACCTTCGGCAATCCGGATTTCGTCAAATACGCCGAGAGCTACGGCGCCAAGGGCTCGCGGATCGAGAGCACGGAGGCGATCGTCCCGACGCTGGAGCGCGCCTTCTCCGGCGGCGGCGTGCATCTCGTCGTGGTGCCAGTCGATTACACCGAGAACAAGCGAGTGCTGGTCGACGAGCTGCGCGAAAAGGTAAAGCAGATCGACGTCGAATAGCGGATTGCCGCCGACGGCACGGAACGAAAAGCCCTCGGCTTGATTGAACGTAAGCCGCCATGGTAGCACGCCCAGATGTTACGCAATGAGCATCACTCGTTGTGCTGATGGTCGGCGATACCAGATCTGAGAGGTCACGTGACTGCACCAAATCCTGCCGCCGGCAAACCCATCGATCCCGCCCAGCTTGCCAATGTGCCGCGGCTGGTCACGGCCTATTTTGCCGGCAAGCCCGATGCCAGCGATCCCACCCAGCGGGTTGCGTTCGGTACCTCGGGCCATCGCGG
>DASVOL010000652.1:0-5804 GCA_036383375.1 Bradyrhizobium sp.
TCCGAGGCCCTGACGGCGGCCCGGCGGCCCGATCTCTGGGCCCGGAAGGCCGGCCAAAAAGCTGCCCGGCGAGGGACAAAAAACACGACAGACGGGTGACAAACCCTGCGCTTTGCCTTATAGGCACGGCCTAATCCGCACACGCGCAGGATAGATGGACGTTTGCGCAGCCCGCACAGGCTGGGCGCGCCGCCGATGGAGATTTCGATGAACCTGATTCAGCAGCTCGAAAAAGAGCAGTTCGACAAGCTCGCCGCCACCAAGACCATTCCGGAATTCGGCCCCGGCGATACCGTCATCGTCAACGTGAAGGTGGTCGAAGGCGAACGCACCCGCGTGCAGGCCTATGAAGGCGTCTGCATCGGCCGTTCCGGCCACGGCCTCAACGAGAGCTTCACCGTGCGCAAGATTTCGTACGGCGAGGGCGTCGAGCGCGTGTTCCCGGTGATGTCGCCGATGATCGACTCGATCAAGGTCGTGCGTCGCGGCAAGGTGCGTCGCGCCAAGCTCTATTACCTGCGCAGCCTGCGCGGCAAGTCGGCCCGCATCGTCGAGAAGCAGGACCGCCAGACCGCCGTCGGCGAGTAATTCACCCCGAGAGGGATGTGACCAAAAGCGCGGGGCCTGCCCCGCGCTTTTTTGTTGCGGCATACCTATCTGATGGACAGGCCCGCGCATCGATCGATTGTCGCGGGTGCAAGCCCTGTGTTAGAAATTTAGAATGGTTCCGGATCAAGCAAGCCAGCCCCGCCAGCGCGTCGTGATCGACGATCGCTCGCGGCTGCCCGGCCGCTTCTTCGGACGCTTTGCGACGTCGGCAACGTCAGAGCTTACGCGCGCAGCGTAACGCTGCCTGGACGCTGTCGCCTGCTCGCGCGCCGAGATGCGCTTAACGCCATTCACCGCTGAATTTCTTCTGGAGCTGAAGCTCATGTCCAAACCGACCACGCTGTACGACAAGATCTGGAACGACCATCTGGTCCACGAGGCCGAGGATGGCACCTGCCTGCTCTATATCGATCGCCATCTGGTGCACGAGGTGACCTCGCCGCAGGCGTTCGAAGGCCTGCGCGCCGCCGGCCGCAAGGTGCACGCGCCCGAGAAGACGCTCGCCGTCGTCGACCACAACATCCCGACCACCGATCGCTCGAAGCCGAACCCGGACCCCGAGAGCATCGAGCAGATGCGGGTGATGGCGGAGAACGCCAAGGAATTCGGCATCGAATATTACAACGAGTTCGACAAGCGTCAGGGCATCGTCCACGTCATCGGCCCGGAGCAGGGTTTCACGCTGCCCGGCACCACCATCGTCTGCGGTGACAGCCACACCTCGACGCATGGCGCGTTCGGCGCGCTCGCGCACGGCATCGGCACCTCCGAAGTCGAGCACGTGCTGGCGACGCAGACGCTGATCCAGAAGAAGGCCAAGAACATGCGCGCGATCGTCGACGGCAAATTGCCCGACGGCGTGACCGGCAAGGACATCATCCTGGCGATCATCGGCGAGATCGGCACCGCCGGCGGCACCGGCTATGTGCTGGAATATGCCGGCGAAGCGATCCGTGCGCTTTCGATGGAAGGCCGCATGACGGTCTGCAACATGTCGATCGAAGGCGGCGCGCGCGCCGGCCTGGTTGCGCCCGACCAGAAGGCGTTCGACTTCCTGCGCGACCGCCCGAAGGCGCCGAAGGGCGCCGCCTGGGATGCCGCGATGCGCTACTGGGAGACGCTGCGCTCCGACGAGAGCGCACATTTCGACCACGAGCTGCGGCTGGACGCTGCAAAACTGCCGCCGATCGTCACCTGGGGCACGAGCCCTGAGGACGTCATCTCGGTGACCGGCTTCGTGCCCGATCCCGACAAGATTGCGGATGAGGCGAAGCGGCTCTCCAAGCACCGCGCGCTGAAATATATGGGCTTGAGCGCCGGCACCAAGATCACCGACATCAAGCTCGATCGCGTCTTCATCGGCTCCTGCACCAACGGCCGCATCGAAGATCTGCGCGCCGCGGCGAAGGTCGCCGAGGGCAAGACCGTCAACGCCAACGTCAACGCGATGATCGTGCCGGGCTCGGGCATCGTGAAGGAGCAGGCGGAAGCCGAAGGCCTCGACAAGATCTTCATTGCGGCCGGCTTCGAATGGCGCGAGCCGGGCTGCTCGATGTGCCTTGCCATGAACCCGGACAAGCTGAAGCCGGAAGAGCGCTGCGCGTCGACCTCGAACCGCAACTTCGAGGGCCGCCAGGGCTTCAAGGGCCGCACCCATCTGGTGTCGCCCGCGATGGCCGCGGCCGCCGCGATCGCCGGCCACTTCGTCGACGTCCGCGACTGGCGGTAAGCGAAGTTTTCGTCTCAAGCTCGAGCCGTTGTGGAAACGGCTCGTTAACGTGACGTACGCACACTGGCTCCTCGCGAAGACAGGTTTCGTGGGGAGCCGGACGTGGCCGACAAGAACGAATTCGTCGACATGATCAGTGAGGCGACACGGCAGAAGCGCCGTCGCGCCGCACCACGCATCATCGATCCGCTTCCCGAGGTGAAGGAAACCTCGCGCCTCAGCCACTGGCCGCCGGAGCGCTGGACGCAATGGCGGATGGAAAACCTGACGCCGTGGAAGATAAAGTCCTGGAAGCTGAAGAATTGGGACTAGCGCTCTCCAGCGAGAGCGACCTGAAAAAACGGGCGCCGCGAGGCGCCCGCTGTCGTTTCAGACCCAACCACATGGACGTGCGAAACCGTGCGACGAGAAGTCCGAGTGGGAACGCCGGCGACGATCGCAGCGCGACCGATTGCATCACCAGAACGGGCCGAACCCGAAGCCAAAGGTGAACGGCGCCGGCGCAGCATATGGATACGGCCGATAGTAATAGGGCCGCCCGTAATAATAGGAGCCGTACGGCCGGTAATAGGAATAGGGCTGGTCGTACGGCCGGTAATAGGGCCGGTAGCCGCGGTGATAATGGTGACGATGGTAATGGCGATGATGGCGCTGCGCGCTGAAGTCGGTCGCCTTGCCCGCCTGCCGCTGCTGTGCCGCGGCCTGCGGCTTGGCTGATGCCGCGGCACTTGCCGATGCCGGCGCCGTCAGCGCGAATGCACAGGCGACCGCGGCAACACCGATCCATTTCATCATGATCAACTCCTGCAGATTGCGATTGATGTCATCTCGGGCGCGCGAATCTGCCGGTTTGATGGCTGGAAACGACAACAGGCCCGCTGCTCACGGGCCTGTGTCTCAACTGCGCTGATACGCCGCGCGATCAGCGGCGCCAGTGGCCGCGATGGCCCCAGCCGCGGTGGTGTCCGCGACCCCAACCACGGTGATGTCCGCGACCCCAGCCGCCGTGATGTCCATGGCCCCAGCGTACCTGGGTGGTCGTCTGGTTCGCGTTGTCCTGAACCGCTGCGGCAGTGCCCGGAGTCGCGAGCGACATCGCGCTCGCGCGCTCGGCCGGCGCCGCCAAAACCAGCACCGCACCGACGGCCGCGAGCCCCAGAACTTTCATCACCTTCATAAGTTTTCTCCTTGATCCCTTGATGTCACGCCTTGCAACGACGACTCGAGCTTCTTGCCTTGACGCATTTTCTTCATGCGAAGCGGGATGCGCTTCGCTTGAAAACGCGCCGGCGTTCGAATCGATCCCCGTTGCCGCGACGCAGATCGCAAGCAGAATGCGGACGACGTGAATGGGATGTGAATGACTGCGCCACGAGGGTGAATGCCGCTGGCGCGCGCAGGTTCCGGCACAGCCGCTGGAATTTTCGTGTCTGTGCGTAAAACCGGCGTAGACGATGGTCGTATGTTGTGAGGAGCCTCTCGCAGGAGATCGCCGATGACACAACATGGCTCGCGCAAATGGTGCACGCTCGGCGCGGCAGCGCTCGCTGGTTCCGTGATTTCAATTGATGTCGCGCTCGCCTCGCAAGGACCGGGCGGCGGCATGGGAACGGCGAGCCATCTCACGCAAATGCTGATGGCGCTCGCGGTCTATGGAACGACAGGAGCGGTCGTCGCGGCTGGACTGATCGGCGCTGTGCGTCAGCATCTACGCTAGCTGCCGCACTGCTCGAAGACGAGCTAGCCCGGGCGCCAGAAGCAGTTCATGCGCGGCGTGATCACGGTGCCGCTCGGCCGGTGCTCCTGCACATAGGTCGCGGTGCAATCGCGCACGGCGTTCGGACCGGGATTGTAGCGCGGGATGACATCCGGTTCCCAATGATCAGGCCGCGACCGGTAGATCGGAACGCGCCTCAGCCGGCGGTGCTCGACGACCCGCTCGTGCACGACCGGCGCCGGCTCACCGATGCGCGCTTCGGCCGCCGCGCTCTGTGCCCGCGCCTCTCCCGCCGGCAGCGAAAGCCCGACTGCTGCCGCCAACAGCGTTGCCGCCACGATCCGTTTCATCACGCCACCCAAGCCCCGTTCTTGAGCCTCAATCTTGGGCCGCACGGTCTCCCATTGCACCGCCAAGGTCAACTGCGCTGGCGCCGCCTGAGCCACTCGCGCTAAAGGAGTGTCATGTGGACCACAGAAAAAGCCCCCTCGCTCGCCGAGATGGAGGCCGTGGCGCACGAGATCTTCGAGCGCCTGCCTCCGACGTTCCGGGCCCTCTGCGAGGGCCTGATCATCCGTGTCGACGACTTCCCGACCGACGAGGTGCTCGACGAGATGCAGGCCGAGAGCGAGTTCGACCTGCTCGGCCTGTTTCGCGGTGTCGGCCTGCCGCAGCAGAGCCATGGCGACGTGGCCCGGCTACCCAATTTGGTCTGGCTCTACCGGCGGCCGATCCTGGACTATTGGGCGGAGCACGACGAAACCCTCGGCCACATCGTCCGCCACGTGCTGATCCACGAGATTGGGCACCATTTCGGCCTCTCCGACGCCGATATGGAGGCGATTGAGGCCGATGCGGGCTAGCTCTGCGGAAATGGCCCTTTTACCGCTGTCACATTCGCGATAAACATCCGGCCCCTATCCCCTATTTTTGCCCGGGAAGAGCACCGATGGACAAGTTCACCACGCTGGAAGGCGTCGCGGCACCGCTGAAGATCATCAATGTCGACACCGACATGATCATTCCGAAGCAGTACCTCAAGACCATCAAGCGCACCGGCCTTGGCAAGGGGCTCTTCTCCGAGCAGCGCTACAAGGATGACGGCAGCGAGAACCCCGATTTCGTCCTCAACCAGTCCGCCTATCGCAACGCGAAGGTGCTGGTCGCCGGCGACAATTTCGGCTGCGGCTCGAGCCGCGAGCACGCGCCCTGGGCGCTGCTCGACTTCGGCATCCGCTGCGTGATCTCGACCTCGTTCGGCGACATCTTCTACAACAACTGCTTCAAGAACGGCATCCTGCCGATCCGCGTGTCGCAGGAGGACCTCGACAAGCTGTTCGACGATGCCGAGCGCGGCGCCAATGCGACGCTGACCATCGATCTGCCCAACCAGGAGATCCGCGGTCCCGACGGCGGCACCGTGAAGTTCGAGATCGATCCGTTCCGCAAGCACTGCCTGATCAATGGCCTCGACGACATCGGCCTGACGATGGAAAAGAAATCGTCGATCGACACCTTCGAGGCCAAGCTCAAGGAACGCGCCTGGGCTTGACGCGCAACCGATCATCGCGCCCCGGTGCCTTCAGGCGCCGGGGCTTTTCTTTGCGAGATTGTCTTCTCACGAACCTGCTGATGGCTGACGCGCATGCTGCCTGACATCGTCACCTTCTGGCACGGCTCGATGGACGCGCTGCGCCGGACCTGTCTGCGCTCGCAGCTGGCGGCCGGGCACAAGGTCACCGTCTACAG
>DASVOL010000653.1:0-3082 GCA_036383375.1 Bradyrhizobium sp.
ATCCGGCGAACAACAACACGATGTTCTGAGGCTCCAAGAGCACAGGCGATGCGTCGCTGCTAGTCCCGTCATCCTGAGGAGCGCGAAGCGCGTCTCGAAGGATCGACGGCCACTAGCAGGGCCGTGCATCCTTCGAGGCTCGCAAGAGCTCGCACCTCAGGATGACGGTGTGAGGACGTGGGATCGCGCAGCCGGAGCTACCGACTGCGACCAAGCCAGCGCTGGGTCGGAAACAGTTGCACCTGCCAGCGCCGCGCCGCGGCACCCCACACGCCCCTCGGCATGAACAGCATGATCAGGATGGCGAGCGTGCCGAGCACGACCAGATAGAGGCTGCCATACTGGGCGAGATAAGTGACGAGCCCCCACAGCAGCAGCACGCCGACCATCGGGCCTTCGATGGTGCGCACGCCGCCGATCACGACGATGAAGATGACATAGGCGGTCCAGTCGGTGACGCTGAAGGCCGCGTCCGGCGAAATGCGCGCCTTCTGCAGATAGACCACCGCGCCGACCATGCCGGTGGCGAAGGCGACTGCGATCCACAGCACATGGCGAATCCTGGCGGTGCGCACGCCGACGCTGCGCGCCGCCGCCGAATTGTCGCGGCTGGCCGCCAGCGCGAGGCCATGGCGCGAGCGGATGAAGGCGTAGATGCCGAGCGTGACCAGTACGGCGAGCAGCAGCGCCAGCCAGTAGACCAGCACGTCGCGCGCGGCCGCGGGACGCAATCCGAGCAGCGCCTGCACCGCCTTCAGCCCGACCATCTGCGACAGCTCGCTCGGCGAGATCGACATCCCGGTGCCGCCGCCGAGCGACTTGAACTGGGCGCAGATCAGCCGCAGCGCTTCGGCGGCAACCCAGCTGCCGATCGCGAAATACGGCCCCTCCAGCCGGAACAGCAGCGGGCCGAGCACCGCCGCGACCAGCGCCGCGAACAGCCCGGCCAACGGGATCGCCGCAACGGGATCGAGCCCGGCCATCACGATGGCGGCAAACAGCGCATAGGCCCCAAGCCCGACAAAGGCCTGCTGCCCGACCGACACCAGCCCGCCCCACCCGGCCAGCACGTTCCAGAGCTGCGCCAGCGTCAGCATGGTGAGGACGAAGATCAGATCCTGGATCAAATTGCGCGACGCGATCGCCGGCAGCGCGGCGAGCACCACGACCAGCGAGATGCCGGCCAACGCCGCACCGCGCGACAAGCGCGTGCCGACCCGAACTTGCCAGACCGGTGCTTCCACCGCGCGCTCCTTCCGGCTTGCCGGGATATCGAGGCTCTCGACGCTCATGTCCGCCTCGCCGGGAAAAGCCCACGCGGCCGCACCATCAGCACGGCCAGGAAGGTGAGATGGCCGGCCAGGATCTGCCACTCCGGATTGATCCGCCCACCGATCGCCTGGGCGAGCCCGAGCACGATGCCGCCCGCCAGCGTCCCCCACAGGCTGCCGAGGCCGCCGATGATCACGGCCTCGAATGCGTAGAGCAGCCGCGCGGGGCCGATCGATGGGTCGAAGCTGGCGCGGATGCCGAACACGACGGCGGCGATCACCGACACCGCGAGCGAGAGCCCGACCGCGATGGCATAGACATTGCGTTCATTGACGCCCATCAACTGCGCGATCGCGGGATTGTCGGCGGTGGCGCGGAAGGCGCGGCCGAGCGAGGTGCGATAGAAAACCAGCTGCAGCAGCGCGACGGCGGCGATCGCCGTCACCAGCGCTGTCAGCGGCGCGAGGCCGACGCTCAGGCCGGGAGCGAGCGTCACCGACGAGGATTCGAAGGCGCCTGCCTGCAGCCGCCGGCTGTCGGCGCCATAGCCGAGCAGCAGTCCGTTCTGGATCACGATCGACAGCCCGAAGGTGACGAGCAGCGGTGGCAGGATGTCGTCGCCGAGCACTCGCTCCAGCACCAGCCGTTGCAGCACGAAGCCGAGCACGAACATCGTCACGACGACCAGCACGGCTGCGGCCGCAAGCGGCAGGCCGAGCGCCGTGGTGGCGCTGAGCACCAGATAGGCCGCGAGCAGGATCAGGTCGCCATGCGCGAGATTGACGAGACGCATGATGCCGAAGATCAGCGACAGGCCGAGCGCGAACAGCGCGTAGACGCCGCCGAGCAGCACACCTTCGATGATGGTATCGAAACCGCTCATGGCGCCCTCATGCTCCGAAATAGGCCGCGCGGATCGTGTCGTGATCCACTTCCTTGGGCCGCCCGCTCAGCGTCACCCGTCCCTCCTGCAGGCAGTAGAAGCGATCGGCGGCCCGCAGCGCGCGGGCGATGTCCTGCTCGACCAGCACGACCGCGGTGCCGCCGGCGCGGATCTGCGGCAGCATGCGGTAGATGTCCTCCACCACGATCGGCGCGAGGCCGAGGCTGATTTCGTCGCACAGCAGGACTTGTGGATTGGACATCAGTGCGCGGCCGATCGCGACCATCTGCTGCTGACCGCCCGACAGCGCCGTGACGGCGCCGCGCCGCCGCTCCTTCAGCACCGGGAACATCCGGTAGACCGCCGCGAGATCCCACGGAGTGGTTCGTTCGCCGCCATAGGCGCCGATCAAGAGGTTCTCCTCGACGCTGAGCGAAGGAAACAGCTGGCGGCCCTCGGGAACCAGCGCCAGGCCGAGCCGCACGATGCTGGCGGCGGATGCATTGCCGATTGCCCGCCCGCCGAGGCGGATCGCATCGGGACGGTTTCTTACGAGCCCGGCGAGCGACTTAAGCATGGTCGACTTGCCCGCGCCATTGGCGCCGATCACGGCGACCGCCTCGCCCTCCGCCAATTCGAAATCGATGCCGAACAGCGCCTGGAAGTCGCCGTAGAACGCATCGAGCGCGGAGACATTAAGCAGCGCAGTCATGCCGGCACTCCCATGTAGATGGTCTCGACCTCGCGCGAGCGCATCACCTCTGATGGCGCACCTTGCGCCACCACCTTGCCGAAGTTCAGCACCACCAGCCGCTGCACCACCGCGAGCAGCGCATGCACCACATGCTCGATCCAGATGATGCCGACACCCTCGGCATGGATGGTGCGGATGGTCTCGACCAGCTCATGACATTCGGCATCGGTGAG
>DASVOL010000654.1:0-3275 GCA_036383375.1 Bradyrhizobium sp.
AGCTGCTTCAGGCTGTCGACGCGCTGGCCGCCCTTGAACTCGACGCCGAGGTTGAGGATGTAGTCGGTCTCCTCGTCGATCACGTTGTCGGGCAGACGGAATTTCGGAATCTGGCTGCGCATCATGCCGCCGGCCTTGGGATCGCCGTCGAACACGGTGCAGTGATAGCCGAGCGGTGTGAGATCGCGCGCCACCGCGAGCGAGGCGGGGCCGCCGCCGACCAGCGCGATGCGCTTGCCGTTCTTCGGGCCCGGCTTCGGCAAGCGGTGCTTGATGTCGTCCTTGAAGTCGGCGGCGACGCGCTTCAGGCGGCAGATCGCGACCGGCGTTTCCTCGACCCGGCCGCGGCGACACGCCGGCTCGCAGGGACGGTCACAGGTGCGCCCGAGAATCCCGGGGAACACGTTGGACTTCCAATTGATCATGTAGGCGTCGCTGTAACGCCCCTCAGCAATCAACCGGATGTACTCGGGAACGGGGGTGTGTGCGGGGCAAGCCCATTGGCAATCGACTACTTTATGAAAGTAATCCGGCGCCGAGATATCAGTCGGTTTCATTCCTACCTTTGACCCGCGCGAAAATGCCTACCCGCGCGGCCTTATCGTTGACGACGAACGCTCACGCGGCGTTGTTCTGGTTTTTGAATTGGATCATAGGCTTATCTTATTAGAGCCGTTCCAGAGAAGGCAAAGGCTAAATTGTCCGATCATCAGCTTTCGCGCGGCTGATGCGCGTGTAGCGTTAATCTCGATTGCGTTATGCGGCGGTGCAGCATGATCTGCACCGCATACCGCTCGTGTTTGAGTATGAATCTCCACGCAAACGTTGCGCGCTTGCTTCAGCCGCGCGGAAGATCGCTCTTCGCGACATCCCACAACAGCCGGTAGACGCCGCTGGTGACCACCAGCGGCTTCAAGGCTGCGTTGCCGGTGATGCCTGCCGCGGCTGCGGGGACCGCGCCGACGTCGGTGGCGTCGATCAGCACGAACCAGTCGCCGGCACCGGGATCGGCTTTCGCGGCGTCCGGCGTCAGCGGCTTCGACAGCACGGGATCATTCTCGAGCAGATGCATCGAAATGATGCCGTCGCGCACGGCTGGATCGAGTTGTTCCCGCAATGCAGCGCGGAGCTTTTCGGCCTCGTCGGCCGGCGGGCGCAGGCGGATGATGCCAAGCGCTGCGCCTCGGCCGACGCCGCGGCTGATGGTGATGCGCGCGACCCCGCGGATCATGTTCTGAAAGCGTGCGATGTTGGCCTTCGACCAGTCGGTCTGGTTGGCGAGCGCCTTGCGGTAGGCCGGGCTCTCCAGCACTGCGAAGGTCGCGGTCGAGTAGAGGCTGAGATATTTCGGTTTGCCCTCAACGGCAACGTAGCGGCGGGCCTCCAGGAAGCCGTCGATCGCGACTCTTTCTTCGAGATGCTCGCGATCGTACCAGCGGTTGAATTCAGCTTCGTGTAAGCTGTCGATATCCATCGAGGTCAGCAGCATGCCTTGTCCGGCGATTGGCATCGAGTGTTCCTTTTTTGCCTGTTTTATCTGCGTTATATCGCCTGATCGCGCGCGCCCGGGAAGCCGATTCCCGGGTGCCCGCGACCGTGCAGACCAAGGATTGCCACAATTGCCGCAATCCTGTTCAGCGCGCATTCACGGAAGTAGCCTTTCCATCCGTAACGCCAACTCCTGAGAAGAAAAGGGACGACCACTATGACGCGCATTCTGTGGGCATTGATCGTCGGTCTGGTGTCGCTCTCGTCGCTTCCCGTCCACGCGCAGGATCAGGAAAAACGCCTCGCGCTGGTGGTCGGCAACGGCGCCTATCAGGCCGGTGCGTTGCAGACCGCCGCAAACGATGCCGGCCTGATCGCGCAGACCTTGCAGGCCGCCGGCTTCGACGTGGTCGGAGCGCGCGATCTCGATAGCGAGACGCTGCGCAAGTCGTTCCGCGATTTCATCCAGAAGGTGCAGGACGCAGGGCCCAATGCGGTGGCCTTCGTCTATCTTGCCGGCTACGGCGTGCAGCTCACCGGCGAGAACTACTTCGTGCCTGTCGACGCCAAGATCGCCCGCGACACCGACATCCCGGTCGAGGCGATTCGTCTCTCCGACTACAGCCATCAGCTCTCGGCACTGCCGATCAAGGCCGGCGTCATCGTGCTCGATGCGGCGCGCAGCAATCCCTTTGCCAAGGACGGCCAGCCGCTGGCCGGCGGCCTTGCGCTGGTCGATCCCGACCCCAAGATGTTGATCGCCTTCAATTCGGCGCCCGGCACCGTCGCCCCTGACGGTGCGCCGCCTTACGGGCCCTATGCGCAGGCGCTGGCGGAAATGATTCGCGCCGGCGGCCTGACCCTGCCGGAGGTGTTCGACCGCGTTCGCCTGCGCGTCAACGAGATGACCAAGGGCGCCGAGATCCCGTGGAATGCCCAGAAGGTCGACGCGCCCTTCATGTTCTTCGAGCGCAAGCCGGACGCGCCGCCGCAGCAGGTCGATGCCGGACTGCGCACCAAGCCGATCCGCGATTTCCCGGCGCAGGATGCCTATGCCGCGGCGCTGGAGCGCGACACGCTGCAAGGCTACGAGGATTATCTGCAGGCCTATCCGACCGATCCGTTGGCCAAGCGCGTGCGCGCGATCGTGGCGGCGCGGCGCGAGGCCATCACCTGGCGGCGCACCTACAACGCCGACACGCCTGATGCGTATTGGTCGTATCTGCGGCGTTATCCGCGCGGGCCGCATGCCTACGACGCAAGGCGCCGGCTGGCCTATCTGTCGGCCGCGCTGGAGCCGCCGCCGCAATTCGCCGCGATCGACTACGACGTGCCGCCGCCGCCGCCCGACGAGATCGTCTATGTCGATCGTCCGGTGCTGTACTACAGCGATCCGGTGTTCGCCTTCGCGCCGCCTCCGCCGCCGCCGATCTTCTTCCTGCCGCCGCCGCCGCCGGACTTCGTCGTGCTGCCGCCGCCGCCGCCGCCGATCGGCCTGTTCGTGCTGCCGACGCCGTTCTTCGTGGCGATGCCGGCCTATGTCGCCGCGCCGGCCTATGTCGTGCCGCCGCAGAACAACATCGTGTTCAACAACATCCACAACACGACGGTCATCAACACAGTGATCAACAATCCCAACCCGACGCCGGCGCAGCTCCATGCGGCCGGGGTGACGGCGGCGATGGGCGGCGCACCGGTCACGGCGGCACCGCAGCTGCCAGCCGCGGCGATGCAGCGCGCCAATCTAACGCCGGCGGGTGTCACGCCGGCACAGGGCGCGGCCATGG
>DASVOL010000655.1:0-2413 GCA_036383375.1 Bradyrhizobium sp.
TGCTCGGTGCCCGGTGCCTCGGACTTCGTAGCGGTATTCAGCATCGGCATCGTCTCCCTGATCGTTCTTGGTTCGGACGATCTGATTGTCGTCTGAAGCGGGTGTGGACTCTCAAACTTACGTGAACGGTTCTCTACGTGAATAATTCTTGGCCATGCGCCTCGACATAGGCGGCAAGGCCGAGCGTGTGATCGCGGGCGCGCTTTTCGGCGAGCTCGGTGTCGCGCGCTTCCAGTGCCTCGATGATCCCGAGATGCTCCGGCAGCGAGGTCGCGGTGCGGTCCTTGCGGCCGATCGTGAGCTGGCGATAGCCGCGCACATGCAGCAGCAGGTCGTTGGTGAGGTCGACCAGAACCGGCGATTCCGACAGCGAGATCAGCGCCTGGTGGAAGGCGATGTTGGCCTTGGAGTATTCCTCGACGTGATCCTGCGGCAGGCGGTCGTCGCTGAAGTCCTTGAAGAAGTCGCGCAGCGCCGAGATGTCCTTCTTGCGCGCGGTGGTCGTGATCAGGCGCGCCGCCATGCTTTCCAGCGCCGCCCAGGCGCGGATCATGTCGACGATCTCCGCCTTGGTGCGGCGGACCACGACGATGCCGCGGCGCGGCACGGTCTTCACGAATCCGTCCTGCTCGAGCATCGCGATCGCTTCGCGGATCGGCGTGCGGCTGACGCCGAGACGCTCGGACAATGCGCGCTCGTCGAGCATCACGGGCTCCGGCGTCGCGTAGATGTCCATCTTCAGGATCGCTTCCTTCAAGGCCTCATAGGCCTTGTTCTTGAAGCTCGTCTCCGGGGCGATCCGGACGATGGCGATATCTGTGTCAGCCATGGTGGGCGACGCCTTGGTCTGTTTCGGTTCTGGCACGACTCGTCTCCTCCTCTTGGAGACGTCTTCTTAGCAGAAGAAATTACCTTAGATTTTTGGCATGCCAAATACCAGAATGTCAAGCTGCCCATATTTTTCGGTATTTTTAGACATCGACCGACCTTGACAATTACGTTTTTGGCATACCAAATGCCACGAAATCTGTCCCAGGAGGAAGCCAATGTCAAATTCGAAGGATGCGGTCCGCAAAATTCTCGATGCGGTCAGGGCCGACAAGCGCACGAGCCTTACCGCGCCCGAAGGCAAGGTGGTCTGCGACGCCTACGGCATTCCGGTGCCGAAGGAAGGCGTCGCCAAGTCTGCCGCCGAAGCCGCGCGGATCGCCTCCGACATGGGTTTCCCTGTCGTGATGAAGATCGTCTCGCCCGACATCCTCCACAAGACCGAGGCGGGCGGCGTGATTGTCGGCGTCAAGAGCGCCGCGGACGCCGAGAAGAGCTACGAGACCATTCTGGCCAACGCCAAGAAGTACAAGGCCGATGCCAAGATCGAGGGCATCCAGGTCCAGCAGATGCTGGGCGGCGGCACCGAGGTGATCGTCGGCTCGATCACCGACGGTTCGTTCGGCAAGCTGGTTGCCTTCGGCCTCGGCGGCGTGCTGGTCGAAATCCTCAAGGACATCACCTTCCGCCTCGCGCCCGCGACCAAGGACGATGCGCTGTCGATGCTCGACGGCATCCAGGCCCATGAGATGCTGAAGGGCGTGCGCGGCGGCGAGCCGGTCAACCGCGAGGCGCTCGCCGACGTCATCGTCAAGGTGTCGCAGCTGGTCAGCGATTTCCCCGAAATCGTCGAGCTCGACCTCAATCCGGTGTTCGCCACCAGCAAGAATGCGATCGCCGCCGACGTCCGCATCGTCGTCGACTTCGACTACAAGCCGCGCCCGGCGCCGCGCCCGACTGAAGAAATCGTCGCGGCGATGAGCCGCATCATGCAGCCGAAGGGCGTTGCGGTGATCGGCGCCTCCGCCGAGGACGGCAAGATCGGCAACTCCGTGATGAAGAACCTCATCAACGGCGGCTACAAGGGCGAGATCTATCCGATCCACCCGAAGGCCGCGGAGATCCTCGGCTACAAGGCCTACAAGAGCGTCAAGGACGTGCCCGGCGTGATCGACACCGCGGTGTTCGCGATTCCCGCCAAGTTCGTCGCCGGCGCGCTCGTCGAGTGCGGCGAGAAGAAAATCCCCGGTGCGGTGCTGATTCCCTCGGGCTTCGCCGAAGCCGGCGCGCCCGAATTGCAGGCCGAGATCGTCGAGGTCGGCAAGAAGTACAACATCCGCCTGATGGGGCCGAACATCTACGGCTTCTACTATACCCCGGCCAATCTCTGCGCCACGTTCTGCACCGCCTATGACGTCAAGGGCCACGCCGCGCTGTCGTCGCAGTCGGGCGGCATCGGCATGGCGATCATCGGCTTCTCGCGCTCGGCCAAGATGGGCGTGTCGGCGATCGTCGGCCTCGGCAACAAGTCCGACATCGACGAGGACGATCTGCTCGCCTTCTTCGAGCAGGACCCCAACACCAA
>DASVOL010000656.1:0-9387 GCA_036383375.1 Bradyrhizobium sp.
GATGTTGCGCATCAAATTCCTGGACAGCACCGGCGGGCCGCGCTTGGCGTCCATGTTCTCGAAATGCGGCATGCCGTGATTGAACACGGTGCGTAGCCAGGTGTTCAGCAGCCAGTCCGGATGGGTGATGGTGTCCCAGAATACCCGCGGCGTGATCTCGAGCGGCACCTGGAAGCCGTTGCGGATGTTGTTCTCGCGGTTGGGCGGCACCGGCACGTCGGCGGTGACGACGAAGGTGTCGTAGCCGGCCGCCGCGACGCGATCGACCAGCGGCTCGATGCGCTCGGGCAGGCCGGCCAGGTAGGCCTGGTACCAGGCCTGCTGATTGGCGGCGCGGACGTCTTCCAGCGTGATCAGCGAGGAGGCCGAGAGGATCATCGGCACATTGGCCGCGGCTGCGGCGCGCGCCAGCACGATGTCGCCGCGATAGGCGCACAGCGCCGACGAGCCCATCGGCGGGATCCCGAACGGCGAGGCGTAGCTCTTGCCGAACAGCGTCGTGGTCTGGTCGCGGCCGGAGACGTCCTTCAGCACGCGCGGCACGAAGCCGTATTCGTCGAAGGCCCGGCGATTGTCGGTCCGCGCTGCGTCGGTCTCGGCGCCGCCGGAGATGTAGCCGTAGAGGAATTTCGGCAGCAGCCGCCGCGCCTGCGGCTCGAAATCGTCTAGCGTGAGATAGCGCCGCAAATGCCGGGGCACGGCGCTCGCCGCGCGGTTGACGGTTGCGGGAGGCGGGGAAGGGGCTGCGGTCCGGTCGTGCACGTCGGGTGTTTCCGTTGTTCTTGGTTCTTGGTTGGGGCTTCAGGTTAGAGCATGATCCGGAAAAGTGTGAAGCGGTTTTCCGAAAAGATCATGCTCAAAAAACGAAGAGCTAAAGCGCAATGATGATTCAACCCAATCTCATTGCGCTTTAGCGCTTGCCGCCGCGCCCGACAATTTTCTCGTTGAACTGGTTGACGGACTGGCTGACGTCGCTGAGCGTCTTGCGGGTCTCGGCGATCATGGTGCCGGATTTCTTGTCGAAACTCTGGATCAGCTCGCGGAGCGAGATCACGGTCGGCAGCAGCTCGCCGCCATATTTATCGCTGCCGAAGCTCTTCAGGAACTTGTCGGCGGACGTCAACTTGGCGTCGACCGCATCGACGCCGTCCTCGGCGGCATCGATGAAGCCCGCGATCAGCTCGCCATTGCCGGACAGCGAGTTGGTGAAGTTCTCGAGCCCGAGCAGCGAGTCCTTGATGTCGGCCTGGTTCTCGGTGATGACGCGGTCGACGTTGCGCAGCGCGACCCGCAGCTTCTCCTGGATGCCCATGGTGCCTTCGGGGTCGGCGGTCAGCTCGGGAATGCCGTCGGCGCCGAGCGGCGGCGGCGGGGCGTCGTCGGTGCCGCCGGTGAAGGAGATCGCGGCGATCCCGGTCAGGCCCTGGAATTCGAGACCGGCCTGGGTGTCCTTCTTGATCGGGGCGTTGCCCTCGATCCGCGTCATCGCCACCACGCGGTGACGGTCGAGCCTGATCGACACCACCTCGCCGATCCGCACGCCGGCGAAGTTGACGCTGGCGCCGCGGCGCAGGCCCGACGCCGAGCCCTCGAACACGACGCGGAACGGCACCATCCGCTTGATGCCGGCATAGCGTTGATAGCCCAGCCAGCCGCCGAGCGAGCCGGCGATCAAAGCCAGCGTCAGGGTGCCGATCACGAGATTGCTGGCGCGCGCCATGCGTTTGGGACCTGTCCGCGAAGCAGACCTCAAGAGATAGCGGATTTGCCGCCGATAGTCACCGCGCCTCCGGCGGGCGAGTTCAGGCCGACTGTCTCCGCGACGCCGCGAACACGCCGGCCAGCACCAGCGCGAAGCCGATGAAGTGGAAGGCCTGCGGATGCTCCCCGATGAACACGATCGACATGATGGTGCCGAACACCGGCACCATATGGAAGAACGGCGCGGCGCGGTTGGCGCCGATCAGCTGCACACCGCGGTTGAAGCACAGATAGGCCACCGTCGAGGGGAACACCGCGACATAGAACAGCGACAGCAGATTGCCGGTCGTGAGCTGCATGACCGGACGCGCGCCGAGTTCCCAGATCAGGAACGGGACCAGGAACAGCGCGCCGCAGCCGAAGGTGAAGGCCGCGACCGACAGCCCGTGGATCCTGGGCCGCTTCAGGGTCAACACCGAGTACAGCGCGAAGATCACCAGCGCGGCGATGAAGATCAGATCGCCCTGGTTGAACTCGATCTTCGACAGCGTGGTGAGATCGCCGTGCAGCAGGATCACCAGCACGCCGGCGAGCGACAGCAACACGCCGCAGAGCTGCGCCAGCGTCAGCCGCGCGCCGAGCAGGATCAGCGACCACAGCGCGACCATCAGCGGCACGGAGGATTGCAGCAGCAGCGTGTTGAGCGCCTGGGTGTGCTCGAGCGCCCAATATTGCAGCGTGTTGAAGGCGCTGATGCCGGTCAACGACAGCAGCATCATGATGCCGAGATTCTTGCGGATCGCAGGCCAGTCGCTGGCGAGGTGTTTCCAGGCAAACGGCAGGATGATCAGGAACGCCACGAACCAGCGCAGGAATGACAGCGTCACCGGCGGAATGTGGCCGGCGGCGAGCCGGCCGACGATCGCATTGCCGGCCCAGCACATCGCGGTGATGCACAGCAGCAGATATGGCTGGTTGGCGATCCAGGAGCCGGACGCAGGCGTTGTGGTGGAATCGGTGGCTGACATGCAAGGGCCCGGGTTCACGGCGCCGCGGGCCGCCCGGCTGGTGTCGCCGGGCCGGTACGGATCTCCCCGGCGCCCGTCACAGACACGGATTCCGCCGTTCCATCAATGGGGATCGACGCATCGCGACCATGCGCGAAGCCCCCTTACGGAAGGTGCGATGGCGCTTTGCGAGGCAGGTCCGCAGCGGCAGCACGCGCCGATCCGCCACGAGCCTCTTGTTCGAGCATGATCTCCGCGCAACGCGTTCCCCGTTTGTCGCGAGGGACAACCGCTTCGCACTTTCCCGGATCGTGCTCTAGCCGGTCTCCGTCGGCGTGGTCTGGCGCTTGACGATCTGCTCGGCGAGCTCGATCAGGATCCGCTTGGTGTCGGGGTCCTTCACTTCGCGGAACACCCGCAACATGCGCAGCTCGAGCAGCGATTGCAGCGATTCCGCCGCCTGGCCGCCGTGTGCCTGCGCAGTGGCGGCGGGCCGGCGATTGAGGATGTCGGCGGCGATCCCGAGCATCTCGGCGACGGTCGCGAGGCGCCCGGTCTCGATTTTCACGGTGCCGTCCACGCCGTTCTTCTGCAGGGACGCGCCTGCGCACAGGATCTCGGCGAGATCTGCCTGCGACAGCCCGATTTCGCGCCAGCGCGCCTGCACCAGTTGATCGATCTGGTCGTCCTGCGATGTGCTCATGGTGCGCCTGGGCGATCTCCAGCTACGTCCGTCGACAGCATGTCCGCGACGATGATTGGTAGCAAATGGAACTGCGGTTCGTCGTGACGGGAATTCTACGGATCAGCCGGATCGACAGCCGGTCCCGGACCGACAATCGGTCCGGGCGCACCGGGCGAGGTGCAGGACGATCCGTGCTTTCACGACAGCCAGGCAGTCGCGCCGGGCGGGCACTGCAATACGCACCCATGGTCTGAAAATTCCTGTCGTCAGGCCGCAGCCTTATTATCAAGATCGTATCCGAATGCAATCTGGGGGTGCTCGTGGAGGCGAACTCAACCCGAGTGTGTGACCTTGCCACAGTTCGTGGCGTTGCCGCTCACAGGTCGATGATCCCGAGCGCGATGCTTTTCGCCACCCCGTGCGTCTTGTTGGAGGCTTCGAGCTTGCGCAGCGCCTGCTTGATGAAGCCTTCGACGGTCTCCGGAGAAATACCGAGGATCTGCGCGGTGTCGGCCACGGTCTTGCCGCGCGCCGCCCAGGCGATCACTTCCTTCTCGCGTCCCGTGAGCTTGATGGTCTCGGCGGCGTCGGCGGGCTTGAGAATGGTCGGCGCGTTGCGTTGGTCGCGGTTGACGATGTCCATCGCGCGCTGCACCCAGTAGATCATCAACAGATGCAGTTCATGGCGATGGCAGATGAACAGCTTGTCGAAGTCGCGCGGCTGGTCTTCCCAGAAGAACACCGTCGAGCTCGAATGCACGGCGCCGAGCCGGTCGCGATAATGGAAAGGCACCACGAAGCCGTCCTTGAATCCGAACTCGCGGGCGGCATCCATCGTCTTGACCTCGGGCGCCCG
Source organism: Bradyrhizobium sp. (assembly GCA_036383375.1). GTDB lineage: Bacteria > Pseudomonadota > Alphaproteobacteria > Rhizobiales > Xanthobacteraceae > Bradyrhizobium. The sequence goes on from DASVOL010000656.1 coordinate 4,250, forward strand.
CTTGTGTCCGCTTCGCTCTGGCAGCTTCAGGCTGCTCCAGCTGAACGGCGTGTTGGTGCGTCGCGACCGCGCCAGCGCCGGATCGGCATGGACGAATTCGTTCTGCACATAGGCCCGCTTCCAGGCGTCGGGATAGGTGCCGACATGATAGGGCAGATCAAGGTCGGGCCGGCCGGCATCGACAAAGGCGAAGCCCGAGAAGCCGTAGTTCTGGATGACACGGTGCAATGACGAGCTGAGCTCGTCGATGGTGTCCGACGCCTCGATGGTTGCAATCGCGTCTACCAGGCCCATTGACTAAAACCCCCGGTTTCCGGGGGTACCACAGTTAACCCCTTTCGTTCCAGATGTTCCGCATTTGGAGGAAAGGATAATGCCGCATTCATTGGACGGCTATCATGCACTCATCACCAGGGAAGAGCTTGATCCGGCGCACGTCGGGGCGATGTTGCGGCTACGCAAGCGGCTGTTCGTCGACCATTGCGGCTGGCTTCTGAGCACGACCGGCGACGTCGAACGCGATCAGTTCGACTGCTGGTACACCGAGCACTGCCTGCTGTTCTCGGGTGTCGATCTGGTCGGCGGCTTCCGGGCGATCCGCACCGATTATCCCTATCTGACCAAGTCGGTCTTCCCGCAGCTTGCGGTGCGCCGCTTTCCGAGCCGCCGCGACGCCTGGGAAATCAGCCGTTTCGGCGTGCTGCCTGGTGTCGCGCGGTCGCGGACGGCACGCGTGAACTACGCGCTGATGTTCCGCTTCGCCGAGCTGCGCGGGGCGGCGGCGCTCGTGGCGCTCGCCGACCTCTCCTACGAACGTTTCCTCACCCGCATGGAAATCCGCACCCGCCGCTACGGCCCGCCGCAGGTGATCGGCAATGATCGCATGGGCCGCCCGCTGACCGCGCTCGCCGGAGAAATCCCGCTTGGTCTTTCCGACAATCCCGGCCTGACCAAATTCCTCGACCTTGGACGGCAATTGGAGATTCACGATGCTTCACATGTTCTCGGACGTTCGAGCATTCCAGCGTGACCCGCTGCGTCTGCTGCTGACGCGCGGCAACGAGGCCGAACCGGGGCTCGTGCCCTTGCGGCTCGGGCCTGCGCCCGTGTTTCTGGTGAACGATCCCGATCTGCTGCGCCCGATCCTCAAGGCGCCGGAGACCGACATCGGAAAGGGCAAGCTGATCAAGAAGCTGACGCCGGTGCTCGGCCGCTCTTCGCTGATGCTGAGCGGCGAGGAGCACAAGCGGCGGCGGACGGTGCTGCAGAAGCACATGGCCAAGGGCAGCGTCGAGAAATTCCTGCCGCATATGTGCGCCGAGATCCGCGCGGTCGGCGCCAGCCTCGCGCGGCTCGGATCGTTCGATCCGCACCATGTCACCGCGATGCTGGCGCTACGGACGATCTGCGTCGCGATCTTCGGCTCCCAGGTGATGTCGTCCGGCGACGAGGAAGCGCTGGTTCAGGCCGTCGGCGTGATCGAGGACGATCTCGCCGAGGAGATGTTCCGCGCCTTGCCGTTCGGTCCGGTGGCTTGGTACCGGCGCCGGCAGAACCGGGTCTGCGCCAAGCTTGCGATGTCGACGGTGGTGCAACGGCTGCGCAGCAAGGCGGGCTCGAGCAGCGCGCTGCGGGATCTCGAGGCGCTCGGGCTGAGCGATCGCGATCTCGAGGACGAGATCCTGACACTGCTGCTGGCCGGCCATCACACCACGGGCTCGACGGCGGCGTGGATGTTCTACCAGATGGCCGCCGATCCCGCGCTGATGGACGACATTGCCGACGAGGCGGCGGAATGCATCGGCGACGACGGCGAGCTGCGGCTTGACGCGGTGAAGCGCGCCAATCTGAGCGCGACGTTCGTCAAGGAGGTTTGCCGGCTCTATCCCAGCGCCTGGTGGTTCTCGCGCGAGGTGATGCAGCCGGTGACGATCGGCGGGCGTGAGCTCAAGGTCGGCACCTCGCTGTTGATCTGTCCCTGGCAATTGCAGCGCGATCCCAGGCATTTCCCCGACCCGGACCGCTTCCTGATGACGCGGCGCTACAACACCGACGCCTACATCCCGTTCGGCGCCGGCCCGCGCGCCTGCGCCGGGATGGGCGTTGCGATGCTCGAATTGCAGTTGCTCGCGCTCGAGATCGCATCGGCCTATCGCTTCACCGCCGTCAGCCCGAATCCGGCGCCGTGGCCGAAAGCCTCGGTGACGCTGATTCCGCCGCCGATGACGATCGACATCGAAGTCCGCGAGATGCCATCGCGCCTCCTGCATCTCGGCGAGGAAGCCGAGCGGCTGCCATACATTCCATCCGCCAGCGCGGCGTCCATCAGTTCATTACAATCGGTATCCCAATGACAACACACATCACGACGGCCGGTATCGGGCAGAGGGCCATGGATCAAGTGCAAATGCGCAGTCTGCGCGACGTCATCGCTGTCTTGATCGAGCAGCGCAGCATCGTGACGGCGGCCGGCGCGACCTTCGCCGCGCATCTGCTCGACCTCGCGATCATGCAGCTCAGGCTCAACGTCAACGATATTTCGGCGGAGGAATTGTCCGGCCTGTCCGACTACGTCGGCGCGGAGTTCACCAGGGACAAGTCCTCGCATTGATCGCGCAAGCGCGCCAAAACGAGGATCCGGAGCTTCGGTTCTGATTCTATCAGGACCGAAGCTCCTCTAGTCCTGCGTCGCCACCAGCGCCTTCATCGTGGCGCCGGCAGCGAGCGCGGCGTCGTTCGGATCGATCTCGATCTGCAGGCCGCGCTGGCCGCCATTGACGAACACGGTGACATGGGTGAGCGCGGCCTCGTCGATCGCGGTCGGCACTTTCTTCTTCTGGCCGAACGGGCTGATGCCGCCGACATGGTAGCCGGTCAGCCGCTCGGCATCGGCCGGGCGCATCATCCTGGCCGACTTGCCGCCGAGGGCCGCGGCAAGCTTCTTCATGCTGACCTCGCAGTCGGACGGCACCACGGCGCAGACCGGCTTGCCGTCGACCTCCGCCATCAGCGTCTTCAGCATGCGGTTCGGGTCGACGCCGAGCGCCTCCGCCGCCTGCAGCCCGATGCTCTCGGCGCTGGAATCGTAGACATAGGTGTGGAGCTTGAAGGCAATGCCGAGCTTGCGCAGCGCCACCGTGGCTTGTGTCGAATTGGGCATGGTCCGGGCCGGTTGATATGGCCGAATGATCGCCGCAATGGGCCCCGCGATCAATCGGCCGTACGGTCAGTCCAACGTCAGTCCGGGGCCACCCCAACATTAAATTCCCGTCAGTCCGGCGCGGCCGGGTGCGGCATGGAATTTTCAGGGGATATCAAAGGCTTGTCATCCCTCGAAAAGGCCTAAACGACCCCGTTCTTGCTTGCGCAGCCGACCCGCTTCCTTTATCCGGTAGGCGCCTTGCGTGCGCGCGGCCGGCCGCCGCGATTTGGGCTGGGCATATCATGCATGGTCGCTGTGGGCGGACGCGTTTTCGCCGCGATCATGGTCTCTGAAACACCTGAAGGGAACATCTTCGCAATGGCCAATGTTGTCGTCGTCGGCGCCCAATGGGGTGACGAGGGGAAGGGCAAGATCGTCGACTGGCTGTCGGAACAGGCCGACATCGTCGTGCGCTTCCAGGGCGGCCACAATGCCGGCCATACGCTCGTGATCAATGGCGAGACCTACAAGCTGGCGCTGCTGCCCTCCGGCGTGCTGCGCCCGAACAAGCTCGCGGTGATCGGCAACGGCGTGGTGTTCGACCCGCAGGCCTTCCTCGACGAGGTCGCCAAGCTGAAGGGGCAGGGCGTTGCGGTCGGACCGGACAATCTGCGGATCGCCGAGAACGTCACGCTGATCCTGCCGCTGCATCGCGAGCTCGACTCGCTGCGCGAATCCTCCAACGCGGTCACGTCGATCGGCACCACCCGCCGCGGCATCGGCCCGGCCTATGAGGACAAGGTCGGTCGCCGCGCCATCCGCCTGATGGATCTCGCCGATCTCGATACCCTGCCGCACAAGATCGAACGCTTGCTGGCGCACCACAACGCGCTGCGCCGCGGCAACAATCTGGAGGAGATCGACGGCAAGGGCATCCTGACCGAGCTGACGGCGCTGGCGCCGAAGCTGTTGCCTTATGCCGAGACGGTGTGGCGGCTGCTCGACCTCAAGCGCCGCGAGGGCAAGCGCATCCTGTTCGAGGGTGCGCAGGGCGCGCTGCTCGACGTCGACCATGGCACCTATCCCTATGTGACGTCGTCCAACACGGTGGCGGCGCAGGCCGCGACCGGCACCGGCATGGGCCCGGGCGCCGTCGGCTATGTGCTCGGCATCTGCAAGGCCTACACCACCCGGGTCGGCCAGGGTCCGTTCCCGACCGAGCTGAACGACGAGATCGGCGAGGAAATCGGCCGTCGCGGCAAGGAATTCGGCGTCAATACCGGGCGCAAGCGCCGGGTCGGCTGGTTCGACGCGATGCTGGTGCGGCAGACCGTCCGGACCTGTGGAATTGCCGGGCTGGCGCTGACCAAGCTCGATATTCTCGACGGCTTCGACAGCATCAAGGTCTGCATCGGCTACAAGCTCGACGGCAAGGAAATCGACCATCTGCCGGCGGGCGAGGGCGCGCAGGCCCGCATCGAGCCGGTCTACGAGATCATCGAAGGCTGGAAGCAGCCGACCGCCAATGCGCGGTCCTGGGCGGATCTGCCGGCCCAGGCCATCAAGTATGTCCGCCGGGTCGAGGAGCTGGTGGGGTGCCCGGTCACCCTGCTTTCCACCAGCCCGGAACGTGAAGATACTATTCTGGTACAGAATCCGTTCGAGGCTTAACGGGATATTACCTATATCCCACCAATTGTGTGGAAATGGCTGACTACTACCCGCTGATCGCCCGTGCCATCGCCGGATTGGACCCGACCGCCCCCGGCGAAGCCCGCCGTGCGCTGTATGCGCGGGCGCGGACGGCGTTGATCCAGCAACTCCGCGGCGTGCAGCCGCCGCTGTCCGAGTCCGAGATCACCCGCGAGCGGCTGTCGCTGGAAGAAGCGGTGCGCAAGGTCGAGTCCGAGGCCGCCCAACGCGCTCGCGAAGCCTCGCGCGGCGGCGGTTCGCGTTCGGGCGACGCATTCCGGGCCTCGACCCGCGCGGCGATGAA
>DASVOL010000657.1:0-3002 GCA_036383375.1 Bradyrhizobium sp.
CGTCGCACCGCCGGTTGCGCCCGAGGTGCCCCCGGTTCGCGCGCCGCGCAGTGAGCCGCCTGCCCCGCCCGCCGGCGGACAGAAGAGCGGCTTCGAGAATCTCGAGGACGAGATGGCATCGCTGCTCGGCCGACCGAAGAATCCTTCGTGAGGTTCGGGGCAGTCCCGCGTAGAGTTTTTTTCATCGCTGTCCTGATCGCCGCCGGATCCTTCGCCGATCCGGCGATGGCGCAGGATATCAGCATCAATCTCGGCGGCGGCAATGGCGGCGTGACCGAGCGCGCGATCCAGCTGATCGCGCTGCTCACGGTGCTGTCGATCGCGCCGTCGATCCTGGTCATGATGACCTCGTTCACGCGCATCGTGGTCGTGCTGTCGCTGCTGCGCACCGCGCTCGGCACCGCGACCGCGCCGCCGAACTCGGTGATGATCGCGCTTGCGATGTTCCTCACCGCCTTCGTGATGGGGCCGGTGCTGCAGAAATCCTATGACGACGGCATCAAGCCGCTGGTCGCCAACCAGATCGGCGTCGAGGAAGCGCTGCAGCGCGCCTCGGTCCCGCTCCGCGGCTTCATGCAGAAGAACGTCCGCGAGAAGGATCTGAAGCTGTTCATGGACCTCTCCGGCGAGCCGCCGCCCGCGACGCCCGAAGAGATGTCTCTGCGCATCCTGGTGCCGGCCTTCATGATCTCCGAGCTGAAGCGCGCCTTCGAGATCGGATTTCTCCTGTTCCTGCCGTTCTTGATCATCGACCTCGTGGTCGCCTCGGTCCTGATGTCGATGGGCATGATGATGCTGCCGCCGGTGGTGGTCTCGCTGCCGTTCAAGCTGATCTTCTTCGTGCTGGTCGACGGCTGGGCGCTGGTCGCCGGCAGCCTGGTGCAGAGTTACGGGGGGTAGCCCCGCGAAACATTCATGGCCTCATCGCTGGATCGGCCGTGCCGTTGCACTATCATGCGCGGCACCGCATCCAGGGAGCCGCGCCGTGCAGCAGCCATTCGACCGCGCCGCAGAAGACCTCGGCAACGCCATCCATCTCGAGCATGTCAACGTGCAGGTGCCGGACCAGCGCCTCGCCACGCTGTTCTACGTCGCCGGCATCGGGCTGACCCGCGATCCCTATCTGATGGTCTCCGACAGCAACATGTGGGTGAATGCCGGCCGCAGCCAGTTTCATCTGCCGAGCGGCAGGCCGCAGGTGCTGCGCGGCCACACGGCAATCGTGATCGCCGGACGGCAGGCCCTGCTGCAGCGGCTCGCCACGGTCGCGCCCAAGCTCGACGGCACCGCGTTCAGCTATCGCGAGCACAATGATCACGTCGAGGCGATCTGCCCGTGGGGCAACCGGCTGCGCTGCTTTGAACCGGACGCCGCGCGGTTCGGGCGCATCGCGCTCGGCATGCCCTATGTCGAGTTCGAGGTGCCGCACGGCACCGCTGAGGCGATCAGCCGGTTCTATCCCGAGATCATGGGCATCCCTGCCAGCGTCGCGAACGGCGACGGTGTCGTCGCGCGCGCAAAAGTCGGCAAGGACCAGTATCTGCAATTCCGCGAGACCGACCGGGTGCAGGGCGAGTTCGACGGCCATCACGTCCAGATCTACATCACGGATTTCTCGGGCCCCTACAAGCGGCTGCGCGAGCGCAACCTGGTGTCCCGCGAGGACAATCAATACCAGTACCGCTTCTGCGATATCGTCGATCCCGCCAATGGCCGGCACCTGTTCACCGTCGAGCATGAGGTGCGCAGCGCCACCCACCCGATGTATCTGCGACCGCTGGTCAACCGCAATCCGGCGCAAACCAACCGCACTTTCGCCAACGGCTACGACCAGGCGCCATGGGCGATGGGGCCGGACCAGTACGACGGATAAGCGCGCGCACGTCCGCGTCGCGACATCATCAGCATCCCCAGCCACGAGAAGATATGCTTCCCTCCCAGCGCCATCTATTCGAGATCCCACGCGAGGTCTGCTACCTGAACTCCGCGTCCTACAGCCCGCTACCCTTGAAAACGCTCGACGCCGGCCGCGCCGGTGTCGGACGCAAGGGCCAGCCCTGGACGATCGACGCTGGTTTCGCCGGCCGCCAGCACGAACGCGCCCGCAGCGCGGCGGCACGCCTGATCAATGCCGATCCTGACGACGTCGCACTGATCCCGGCAATCAGCTACGGCATAGCCACGGTGGCGAAGGCGCTTAGCGTTCCGCGCGGCACCCGCGTCATCGTGCTGGAGAACGATCATTCCTCGCCGGTCTTGGAATGGCATGCCCGCGCCGAGGCGCAGGGCTTTGTCGTCGACACCGTGCGCCAACCCGCCGACGGCGACTGGACGTCAGCGGTGCTTGCGACGATCGACCGCTCGGGCGCGCCACCGGTCGGCCTTGCCTCGATCTCGTCGGTGCACTGGTCCGACGGCGGCCTCATCGACGTCGACAAGGTGCAGGCCGCACTGCGGCGACACGGCGCGATGTTCGTGATCGACGCGACGCAGAGCGCCGGTGTCGTGGCGATGGATGTGACACAGCTCGACCCCGATGCCGTGATCTTCCCGACCTACAAATGGCTGATCGGTCCCTACGGCCGCGCCTTTCTGTACATAGCAAAACGTCATCAGAACGGCGTGCCGCTGGAGCAGACCTCCGCCGGCCGCCGCGACGTCAATTCCGAGAAGCCGGTCTATTTCGGCGACCTCGGCTATGTCGACAATGCCCGGCGCTATGACATGGGCGAGCGCGATCATTTCATCACCCTCGAAATGGCCTCGATCGGCATGGAGATGATGGCGGAATGGGGCGCCGCCGACATCAGCGCGCGGCTCGCGATGCTCAATGAGCGGATCGCCGACGGGGTGCGCGATCTCGGGCTCAATCTATTGGCGCGCAGCGTGCGCGCGCCGCATATCCTGAGCCTCGGCATGGCCGGCGGCATTCCGAAGGAGCTGATCGCGCGGCTCGCCGCCGAGAACATCCACGTCGCGCTGCGGCTCGGCCGGATGCGGAT
>DASVOL010000658.1:0-7268 GCA_036383375.1 Bradyrhizobium sp.
TCAGCCGCCGGGACAAGGCCGGCATCGTCGCAGACATCGAACGGATGTACGATCATTTCCCGGTGCTGAAGGAACGCTATACCCAGCAGGCCGGCACGCTCTCGGGCGGCGAACAGCAGATGCTCGCGGTCGCACGCGCGCTGATGCTGCGGCCGCGCCTGATGCTGCTGGACGAACCCTCGTTCGGCCTGGCGCCGCTGATCGTGCGCGACCTCTTCAAGATCCTCGGCAAGATCAACCGCGAGGACAAGGTGACCATTCTCGTCGTCGAGCAGAACGCCCAGCTCGCGCTCGAGCTCGCCGACCAGGCCTATGTGATCGAAACCGGACGGATCGTGATGTCGGGCAATGCCAAGGACATCGCGAACAACGAAGACGTCCGCAAATCCTATCTCGGCTACTGAGGAGCTGGCACAATGGAGCTTTTTGCCAACCAGGTCCTGGCCGGCATCGCCACGGGCGCGATCTATGCCTGCATGGCGCTCGCGGTCGTGATGATCTACCAGGCCATCGACCACCTGAATTTCGCCCAGGGCGAAATGGCGATGTTCTCGACCTTCGTGTCCTGGCAGCTGATGCAATGGGGCGTGCCATATTGGGGCGCCTTCGTGCTCACCGTCGCCTTTTCGTTTGCCGCCGGCATCGTCATCGAGCGGCTGCTGTTCAAGCCGCTGGCCAAGGCCCCGATCCTGACCAACGTCGCCGGCTTCATCGCGCTGTATGCGATCATCAACAGCGTCGCCGGCCTGATCTGGGACTTCACCATCAAGCAGTACCCGACGCCGTTCGGCTCCTCGCCGTTCCTCGGCAGCCAGCTGATCTCGACTCACCAGGCCGGCATGATCGGCATCACGCTGCTGATGCTGCTCCTGCTGTTCTTCTTCTTCCGCTTCACCCGGGTCGGCCTTGCGATGCGGGCGGCCGCCTCGTTGCCTGAATCGGCCCGGCTGGTCGGCATCAACACCTCCTGGATGATCGCGCTGGGCTGGGGCATGGCGTCTGCGATCGGCTCGATCGCCGGCATGATGATTGCGCCGGTGGTCTTCCTCGAGCCGAACATGATGCTCGGCGTGCTGATCTACGGATTTGCCGCAGCCGTGCTCGGCGGCCTGACCTCACCGTTCGGCGCCGTGATGGGCGGCTTCCTGGTCGGCATCTTCGAGAACCTCGTCGGTACCTACATCCCCGGCGTCGGCAATGAACTGAAACTTCCGATCGCGCTTGCGCTGATCATCGTCGTCCTGGTCGTTAAACCGGCAGGCCTGTTCGGCCGCGCCATCGTCAAGCGAGTTTGATCATGAGCGCCGCTGAAGAAATCGTCACAGAAGCCGCCGCCGTCGAGGCTGTGCCCAAGCGTGCCATGACGCTGGGCTACGGCACCTCGCTCGTCGTACTTGCCGCGCTGATCCTGATCCCGCTGTTCGTGAAGAACTTCATCATCTTCCAGATGACGATGCTTCTGATCTACGCACTCGCGGTGATGGCGCTCAACATCCTGACCGGCGGAAGCGGCCAGTTCTCGCTCGGCCAGAGCGCGTTCTACGCCGTCGGCGCCTATACGTCGGCGATCCTGATGGAGCATGCGGGCATGAACTATGCCCTGACGCTGCCGGTCGCCGGCATCGTCTGCTTCGGCTTCGGCTTCCTGTTCGGCCAGCCAGCGCTGCGGCTTTCCGGCGTCTATCTGGCGCTCGCGACCTTCGCGCTCGCCACCGCAATGCCGCAGCTGCTCAAGCTCGGCTATTTCGAGCACTGGACCGGCGGCGTGCAAGGCCTCGTCGTCACCAAGCCGGATGCCCCGTTCGGGCTGCCGATGTCGCAGGACATGTGGCTCTACTACTTCACCCTGGCGGTCTCGATTGGAATCTACATCGCCTCGGTCAACCTGCTGCGCTCGCGCTCCGGCCGCGCCTTCATGGCGATCCGCGACAACGAGATCGCGGCCTCCGCGATGGGCGTCGACGTCGCGCTGTACAAGACGCTGGCGTTCGGCGTCTCGGCCGGCATCACCGGCGTTGCCGGCGGTCTCGGCGCCATCGCGGTGCAGTTCGTGGCGCCCGACGGCTACACCATCCAGCTCGCGATCTCGCTGTTCCTCGGCATGGTGGTCGGCGGCGTCGGCTGGCTGCCCGGCTCGATCGTCGGAAGCGCCTTCATCATCTTCGTGCCGAACATCGCCGAAGGCATCTCGAAGGGCCTTTCCGGCGCGGTGTTCGGCGTGTTGCTGTTCCTCGTCATCTTCCTCGTGCCGCACGGCGCCAGGCAGGTTGCGATCGTTGCCCAGCAACTGGCCGCAAAGCTCAAGAAAAACTAAGAATCTTTAGAACCAAACCAGGAGACATTATGCTTTCTACCGTTCGGATCGCCGCGATTTCCGCGGCGATCGCAGCTGTTGCCGCGACGTCCACTGCCGCATTCGCCCAGAAGAAATACGACACCGGCGCAAGCGATACCGAGATCAAGGTCGGCAACATCATCCCCTATTCGGGCCCAGCCTCCGCCTACGGCGTGATCGGCAAGACCGAAGAAGCCTACTTCAAGATGATCAACGACCGCGGCGGCATCAACGGCCGCAAGGTCAACTTCGTCAGCTATGACGACGCCTATTCGCCGCCGAAGGCGGTCGAGCAGGTGCGCAAGCTGGTCGAGAGCGACGAAGTGCTGCTGGTCTTCAACCCGCTCGGCACGCCGTCCAACACCGCGATCCAGAAGTACCTGAATTCCAAGAAGATCCCGCAGCTGTTCGTCGCCACCGGCGCCACCAAGTGGAACGACCCGAAGAACTTCCCATGGACCATGGGCTGGCAGCCGAGCTACCAGAGCGAAGCGCAGATCTACGCCAAGTGGCTGATGAAGGAGAAGCCCGACGCCAAGGTCGCGATCCTCTATCAGAACGACGATTTCGGCAAAGACTACCTCAAGGGCACCAAGGACGGGTTTGGCGCCAAGGCGGCCTCCAGCATCATCATGGAGGAGAGCTATGAGGTGTCCGAGCCGTCGATCGACGGCCACATCGTCAAGATCAAAGCCGCCAATCCCGACGTGCTGCTGATCTACACCACGCCGAAGTTCGGCGCGCAGACCATCAAGAAGACCGCTGAGCTCGGCTGGAAGCCGCTGCAGATCATCACCAACGTGTCGGCCTCGGTCGGCAGCGTGATGCAGCCGGCCGGCTTCGACAACGCCCAGGGCGTGCTGTCGGCGGCCTATGCCAAGGACGGCGCCGACTCGCAGTGGAATAACGACCCCGGCATGAAGAAGTGGTCGGAGTTTCTCGACAAGTACATGCCGGGCGCCGACAAGACCGACGGCGGCTATGTCTACGGCTACGGCGCCGCGCAGACGCTCGCCAAGGTGCTGGAAATGTGCGGCGACGACCTCACCCGCGCCAACGTCATGAAGCAGGCGGCGAGCCTGAAGGACTTTACGCCGGACACCTTGCTGCCCGGCGTCAAGATCAACACCTCCGCCACCGACTTCGCCCCGATCGCCCAGCTGCAGATGCAGCGCTTCAAGGGTCAGAAGTGGGAACTGTTCGGTGACATCATTTCCGGCGACGTCCCCACCGAGTGACGTTGCACTGCGGGAATAAAACACAGCCTCCGCGATAGCCTTCGCGGGGGCTTTTTGTTGACGCCCCGCGCCGATGGTATTGAATACTGCAAATTAAGAACTCGAGGTGGGGAAACCATGACTGCCGCACGTCCGTCCCTGACGGCGCTGTTGTCCGCATTGGCTCTGATCCTGACGAGCTGCAATGTCGCGCTGGCGCAGAAGAAATACGACACCGGGGCCAGCGACACCGAGATCAAGATCGGCAACACCGCGCCCTACAGCGGCCCCGCCTCAGCCTATGGCGTGATCGGCAGGACCGAGGCGGCCTACTTCAAGATGATCAACCAGGCTGGCGGCATCCACGGCCGCAAGATCACGTTCATCTCGTATGACGACAACTACTCACCGGCCAAGACGGTGGAGCAAACCCGCAAGCTGGTCGAGGACGACGAGGTCCTGCTGGTGTTCGGCTCGATCGGTACAGCAACCAACGCTTCGATCCGGAAGTACATGAACGAGAAGCAGGTGCCGCAACTGTTCGTCGGTTCCGGCGGCTCCAAGTGGAACGACCCCAAGAACTATCCCTGGACCATGGGCTGGCAGCCGTCCTACCAGGACGAGGCGCGGGTCTACGCAAAATACATCATGAAGCACAAGGCGGACGCCAAGGTTGCCGTGCTCTACCAAAACGACGATTTCGGCAAGGACTACCTCAAGGGCCTGAAGGACGCGTTCGGCGACAAGGCCTCGATGATCGTCGCCGAAGAGGCCTACGAGACGACGGAGCCTGCGATCGACAATCACATCGTCAAGCTGAAGGCCGCCGGCGCCGACACCTTCATCAGCATCACCTCACCGAAATTCGCGGCCCAGGCGATCAAGAAGGCCGCCGAGATCGCGTGGACGCCGTTGCAGTTCGTCGCCAATGTCTCGGCCTCGGTCGGCGGCGTCATGCAGCCGGCCGGCTTCGAGAACGCGCAAGGCATCCTGTCGGCGTCCTATCTCAAGGACGGCGCCGATCCGCAATGGGACAAGGATCCCGGCATGGAGAAATTCCTTGCCTTCCTCAAAAAGGATTATCCCGACGCCAACAAGCTCGACGGCGCCACCTCCTACGGTTACGCCGCCGCACAGACCATGGTGCAGGTGCTGGAGATGTGCGGCGACGATCTCACCCGCGCCAACATCATGAAGCAGGCCGCGAGCCTGAAGGATTATGTCCCCGGCACGCTGCTGCCGGGCATCAGCATCAACACCACGGCCACCGACTTCGCGCCGATCAAGCAGTTGCAGCTGATGCGCTTCAAAGGCGAGAAGTGGGAGCTGTTCGGCGACATCATCTCGAGCGGGCTCAGCAACTAGGACGACGCATGGTCGCCACACAAACGCTTCGCGTGTGTCGCGAAGCGCTTGTGCGGCACCGGCTTTCCGCGCAACGCGTTCGACTAAATGACGCCCTCCGCGGCAGCGCCGCGGGGGGCTTTCTGTTGCTGGCACCTGACGAAAGGTATTCAATGCCGCAAGGAGCCGCAAAGTGCTCCCACTCCAAAAATCGTGACACATTCACCGTGATCCATGGGAGATCAAAATGCCTGCTATCCGTTTGCGGTTGGGGGCCATTTCGGCTGCCCTCGCATTGCTCGCAGCGACCACGAGTCCCTCCGTCGCGCAGAAGAAATACGACATCGGCGCCTCCGACAGCGAAATCAAGATCGGCAACATCATGCCCTACAGCGGCGCGGCTTCCGCCTATGGCGTGATCGGCAAGACCGAGGAGGCCTATTTCCGCAAGATCAATGCCGAGGGCGGCATCAACGGCCGCAAGATCACCTACATCAGCTATGACGACGCCTACACACCACCGAAGACCGTCGAACAGGCACGCAAGCTCGTCGAGAGCGACGAGGTGCTGCTGATCTTCAATTCGCTCGGCACGCCGCCGAACTCGGCGATCCAGAAATACATGAACCAGAAGAAGGTGCCGCAGCTGTTCGTCGCCACCGGCGCCACCAAGTGGAACGACCCGAGGGAATTTCCCTGGACCATGGGCTGGCAGCCCAACTACCAGAGCGAGTCGATCATCTACGCGAAGTACATTTTGAAGAACAAGCCGGACGCCAAGATCGCGGTGCTCTACCAGAACGACGATTACGGCAAGGACTATCTGAAGGGCTTCAAGGACGGGCTCGGCAGCAAGGCGGCATCGATGATCGTTGCCGAGGACAGTTACGAGGTGACGGAGCCGACCATCGACTCCCACATCGTCAGGCTCAAGGCCTCCGGCGCCGACGTGTTCTTCAACATCACGACGCCGAAATTCGCGGCGCAGGCGATCAAGAAGAACGCCGAACTCAACTGGCATCCGCTGCACTTCCTCAACAACGTCTCCGGATCGATCGGCAGCGTGATCAAGCCCGCCGGCTTCGAGAACGCCCAGGACATCATCTCGTCGCAATATTTCAAGGACCCGACCGACCCGCAGTGGAAGACCGACAAGGCAATGATCGCCTGGAACGAGTTCCTCGATAAATACTATCCGGAAGCGAACCGCGCCGATGCCTCCGTGATGTACGCCTACATCGTCTCGCAGGGCCTGGTGCATGTGCTCAAGGCGTGCGGCGACAACCTGACCCGCGAGAACGTCATGAAGCAGGCGGCCAGCATCCGCGATTACGAACCAGGCGGCCTGTTGCCGGGTGTCAAGGTCAACACCTCGGCGACCGATTTCGCGCCGCTCTCGCAACTGCAATTGATCCGCTTCAAGGGCCAGACCTGGGAGCGCTTTGGTGAAATTTTGAGCGGCGACGTCGGCGGTTAACCCGGGATTGTCGACTAAAGACCAGAGCCCCTGCGGCATTGTCGCAGGGGCTTTTCATTGAGACGGGCCGCCTGAAATGCTAATCATTGCAGTCAAATAACAGAGCCTTCGAAACAAGTGGGCCGCGACACATTCGTCTGACAACAGGGAGAGAGACATAGATGTCCGCTACCACAAGACTTGCGGTCCTCGGGGCCGCGCTCGCGCTCGTCGCGACATCCAGCAGCGCTGCGCTTGCCCAGAAGAAATACGACACCGGCGCCAGCGACACCGAGATCAAGATCGGCAACATCATGCCCTACAGCGGACCCGCCTCCGCCTACGGCATCATCGGCCGCACCGAGGCCGCCTATTTCAAGAAGATCAACGACGCCGGCGGCATCAACGGCCGCAAGATCAACTTCATCTCCTACGATGACGCCTACTCGCCGCCGAAAGCCGTGGAGCAGGCCCGCAAGCTGGTCGAGAGCGACGAAGTGCTGCTGATCTTCAACTCGCTCGGCACGCCGTCGAACTCGGCGATCCAGAAGTACATGAACTCCAAGAAGGTGCCGCAGCTGTTCGTCGCCACCGGCGCCACCAAGTGGAACGATCCGAAGGACTTCCCCTGGACCATGGGCTGGCAGCCCAACTACCAGAGCGAGACCCAGATCTACGCAAAGTACATCCTGAAGAACATGCCGAACGCCAAGATCGCCGTGCTCTACCAGAACGACGATTACGGCAAGGACTATCTGAAGGGCCTGAAGGACGGCCTCGGCCAGAAGGCCGCCAGCATGATCGTCGCCGAAGAGAGCTTCGAGACCTCCCAGCCGACCATCGACAGCAACATCGTCAAGCTGAAGGCCAGCAACGCCGACGTCTTCATCGACATCGCGACGCCGAAATTCGCGGC
>DASVOL010000659.1:0-6153 GCA_036383375.1 Bradyrhizobium sp.
CTTGGTGCCGAGCGCGTCCTCGATGATCGGCTTGCCGGTGTCGCGGTCGCGATAGGCATGGCCGAGGCCCTCGAACAGCGTCTGGTCGAGCATCGCGTTCTGGACCATGGCGTTGATCATGACGTCCTGCAGCGCGGCGCCGGCGGCATTGCGGCGCGCCTTGCCCTTCAGCGACTGGTCGATCGGCAGTTTCACCGGCGGCAGGATCGAGATCGTCACCTTGGGGAACCAGGACCGCTTGATCTCGCCGTTCTTGAGATAGCTGAGATGCGAACGCTGCGCGCCCTCGATGCGGACCGGAACGACGACCGCATCGGCTTTGTCGGCGATCATCGCAGTGCCGTCATAGACCTTCATCAGCGAACCCGAGACCGTGATGCGCCCTTCCGGGAAGATCACGACCGGCTCGCCGGCGGCAACCAGCTTGATCAGGTCGCGCGCGGCCAGCGGCTTCGACGGGTCCATCGTGTAGTGCTTGATCATCTTCAGGAACGGCTTGGCCCACCACGCCTTGGCGATGCCGGTGTCGACCGCGAAGCTCGCATCGATCGGCAGCATGGCGTGCAGCAGCGGGCCGTCGACCAGGCTGACGTGGTTCGGCGCGATCAGCATCCGGGTGCCTGCGGGCGGCAGGTTCTCCATGCCGCGCACCTCGAGCCGGAACAGCGCCCGGAACAGCAGCGCGCCGAAATCGCGCACGCCTTCCTTGCCCCACTTGGTCAGCACGAACCAGACGGTGCCGAAGCTCGCGATCGCAAGGCCGAAGAAGATCCAGGCGATCGGCAGGCCGGCAGCTTGCAGCGCGCCGACGAACACCGCCCCGGCAACCATGAAGCCGGCCTGCAGGATGTTGCCGGCGGCGATGATACGGGCGCGCTCGGACGGTGCGGTCCAGGCCTGCACGGCGGCAAACGACGGCACCACGAACAGGCCGCCGCCGAACGCGAACAGGAAGAAGTCAGCCAGCATGCGGAAGCCACCGAACGAGGCCGCGAACGCCGCCGCGGTGACGTCCTTGCCGAGCGAGGTGGTGGCGATCGCCCAGGCGAGGTCGAGGCCGATCACGCCCATCACGATTGCACCGATCGGCACCAGCGCGAGATTCGGACGGACGTGGCTGAGCTGCGCGGCGAACAGCGAACCGGAGGCGATGCCGATCGCGAACACGGCAAGGCACAGCGTGACCACGCCCTCGGTGCCGCCGACGCCTTCCTTGATCAGCGCGGGCAGCAGCGACAGCACGATCGCGCCGACCATCCAGAACCAGGACACGATCACCATACCGTCCCACAGCCGCTGCTCGGCATAGAGCGACTTCAACAGCCGCACCGTCGAGGTCCATGGATTCTTGGTGATCGGCAGATCGGGCGCGGACGGCTGCGTCACCGGAATGCGCGAGGCAAAGCCCCACGACAGCACCGACAGACCGACCACAGCGGCACAGATCCAGCCCAAGTGGCTGGCGCCGGCGACGAACATGCCGCCCGCAATGGTGCCGATCAGGATCGCCATGAAGGTCGCGCCCTCGACCAGCGCGTTGCCGGTCGCGAGTTCGGATACCGACAGCTGGTCGGGCAGCACGGCATATTTCACCGGGCCGAACAGCGCGGCGACAATGCCGAACAGCGCCAGCGCGATGAACAGCAGCGGGATCGAATGGGTGAAGAAGCCGGCGGCGGCAAAGGCCGCGGCGAAGATCTCGAAGAACTTCAGCCGGCGCGCGACGACGGACTTGATATAGCGGTCGGCGAGTTCGCCACCGAGTGCCGACAGCACGAAGAACGGGAAGATGAACACCGCGCCCGCGAGCTGGACCAGCGCCGGCCCCTGCTCGTTGGCGACGCCGTACAGCAGCATGATGACCAGCGCGTTCTTCAACACGTTGTCGTTCAACGCCGAGCAGAACTGCGACCAGAACAGCGGCGCGAAGCGGCGGGACGTCATCAATTCCTTGATCATGACCGGTTCCTTGGGTTAGCGCGCAGGGCGCTGGCAGGTCTGCGAGTTCGAATGGCAGAGAATGATGGGCGTGGTGAAAATGACAGAGATCCCGCAGCCTTTAGTCTTTTCCGCAACGTATCGGTTCGAACCGGCGCAGATCGGCCCGCACCGGGCGCCGCGACCATGCCCGGCAGAAATGTACGAGACCTTATCCAGGGTTGTGATCGGTCGACTTCGAAACGAGCTCGCGAGGGACATGGTGAGCGCTTTGTTGAGGTTTCGGCGACAATTGCGGAGTGGCGCGTCAGGTCAGATCATTCAAGCCGCCGAACGGCGACCAACGGCAGCGGCGTGACTTGCGCCGGCTGTCACGCTGGGCCGCCGGGCGCGGCGCGCGCCGATCGGCGCGCCGCTGCTCCAGGACACCTGCGACGTCGCAGGCGCGGGCAATCCGCTCGATCGGGGCGGTCGCCAAGGCGAAGATGGCGTGGCCGAAGCCCTTCACGAGCTCGATCGCGTCATCGACAAAGGTGGTGGTCAATTGAAGTGCTAGGGTCTGCATCTGAGTGGCCTCCTATGCCAACTTGAGCAACGCTCAAATTTGTAGCTTGAAAATGAACATTGTTCAAGAAGAATCGCGACGTGACCGGAAAAAACTTCAGCGGCGAGTTCTGCTGCTCGAGATCGCGCGCCGATACATCGCCACTAAAGGCCTGAGATCATTGAAGGTTCGCGATGTCGCCGAGGCCGCCGGTTGCTCCATCGGCAGCGTCTATAATGAGTTCGGCGACTTCGACGGCCTGATCCTGACCGTGAACCGGGAGACCGTTCAGGCCCTGACCGCCCGGCTCAAGGCGGTCCCGGCCGAGGATCCCCTGCGCCAGCTGCACGGGCTGGCGGACGCCTATCTCGGCTTCGCCACCGAGCACGCCAATCTGCTGCGCTCGCTGTTCGAGCACCGGATGGAGGACGATCGGCCATTTCCGGAAGATATCCTGGCGATGGTGATGGACGCCTTCGCGCTGATGCACGCGCCGCTGGTGCGGCTGTTGCCGGGTCGCGATCCCAACGACGTCGCACTGCTATCGCGGATGATGTTCTCCGCGGTCCACGGCATCATTTCGCTCGGCCTCGAGGAGCGCATGGTCGCGGTGCCGCCGGAGATGTTGCGAGAGCGGCTCGCGCAGTTCGTCGACACGCATCTTGCGGGATTGGGCGTCACGCGCAGCGCGTAGTCAGGCCCACGGCGCGCGGTCATGGTTGAATGCGTGCGACGCGGCCCGGGTGGGCAAGCGTCCAGAGCGGGTCAAGAAACACGACCCCGGTGCCTCCCTCGCGGAAGACGAGCTTGAACTCGATCCGTCCGTCCGCGGTGGCCGACGCGGAATGCAGGCCGGAATTTCCGTCATATCGCAGGATGTCGTCCAGAACATATCCGGTGAAGCCGCCGGAGAAGCCGGGTCCCGGCGTACGGCTGTGCGGCATCGCCGGTCCGTTCACGAGATAGCCGGTCGCAACACCGTCGCGATCGACATTGGTGACGATCATCATGAATTGGCGGTGCGAGTTGATCCATCCCTCGTCGCTCACCCACACGCCGAGAAAGCGGCGGATGTTGTCCGGCACGTCGTTTGCCGGCGCGCGAACACGAAAGGCAGGAAGCGGCAGCTGCTTCTCCGCGGCAAGCGCCGTGATCCGCTCGACATCCTGATCCGGAACGATGCCGTGATCCTGCGGCGCGAGCCAGTTGGCCAGCGGATGCCGTATGCCGTTGGCGATCGGCGGCGCCGATGCGAGCGCCGCGAGGGCGATCACGGACAGACCGACGACCAGCAACCATCGGGGAAGCGCGGCAAGGTGTGCCGCAACGGCACGTGGCGCAGACGTCCCGCGCGAGATCTTGTTCGATCCACGATCGCGCGAGAGCGGCATCGGCTCGGCATCGAGCCGGTAACCCCGGCGCGACACCGTCTTGATGATGCGGTGATCGCCATCCCGCAGCTTCAGGCGCAGTTCGCGGATGCATTGGACGAGCGAATCGTCGGAAACAACGACGTTGCCCCAGACCGCCTGGTGCAAATCCTGCTTGGATACCAACCGCCCGGCATTGCCGGCTAGATGGCGGAGAACCGCGAATGATTTCGGCCTGAGATCGAGCTCGACGCCATCCACGCGCGCGACGCCGCGGGCGAGATCGAGCTCAAAGGAATCAAATATCAAAACGGATTCAGTCGCCGGGTCCATAGAGATCACTCCATGCCCACAGACGGCATCAATCGGGGAAATTTAGCAGGAATTTCGTTGTTCTGTCACTGCTTGATCAGGACTTCCCTGCGGCGAAGCCGATAGTTTGCGAGCCTGCCGGGCATCATTTCCGGACGCGCAGGAGGCTGGCCATGTCGCGAACGCCATTTACCGTGTTGGTCGGCGCCGTTCTGGCGCTTTCGGCGGTGCAACCTGGACCAGCCCAGGCGCAGGACACCGTGAAGGTCGGGCTGGTGATGCCATTAACCGGCGTTCTGGGGCCGGTCGGCAAGCAGGCGGTCGCGGGGGCGCGGCTCTACGTGGCGCAGCACGGCGATATGGTCGCCGGTCGCAAGATCGAATTGATCGTCCGGGACGACGCCAGCGTGCCCGACAATGCCAAGCGCATTGCACAGGAGCTGATCGTCAACGACAAAGTCGCGATCCTCGGCGCCGGATCGACGCCGAGCGTGCTCGCGCTCGCGCCGCTGGTCAACGACAGCAAGACCGCAACCGTCGTCATGATATCGGGCACATCGATCGTGACCGAACGGTCGCCTTATTTCGTGCGCACCAGCTGGACGCACGCGCAGCAGGCCAGCGTGCTGGCCGAATGGGCCGCGAGAAACGGATCGAAGCGGGCCACCATCATTGCGTCCGACTGGGCACCCGGGCATGAAGCCGCCGGCGTATTCACGGCGAGCTTCACCCTGGCAGGCGGAGCGATCGTCGAAGCGCTGAAGGTGCCGCTGGCCAATCCCGACTTCGCGCCGTTCCTGCAGCGGGCGCGCGATGGCAATCCCGATACGCTGTTCATCTTCGTCCCGGCCAGCCAGGCCGGCATCCTGGCCAAGCAGTTTGTCGAGCGCGGGCTCGACAAGAGCGGGATCAAGCTGATCGGCCCCGGCGACATCGCCGACGACGAGGACCTGCCGGGGATGAGCGATGCCATGATCGGCATGATCACGGCCGGTTTCTACTCCGCCGCTCATCCATCCGATCTGAACCGCGACTATGTCGCCGCATTCCGCAAGGCCAATGCCAATGTGCGTCCGAACTTCATCAGCGTCAGTGGCTATGACGGCATGCATCTGATCTACCAGGCACTGAAGGCGACCGGCGGCAAGACCAACGGTGACGCATTGGTCGACGCCATGAAGGGCATGGCCTGGGAAAGCCCGCGCGGCCCGATGTCGATCGACCCGAAGACCCGCGAGGTCGTCCACGACATCTACATTCGCAGGGTCGAGAGGGTCGGCGGCGAACTCTACAGCGTCGAGCACGAGACCTTCAAGGCGGTCAAGGACCCCGCCAAGATCGCGAATAAATAAGCCGGGCGGCACGCAGCCGGCCGGGCCTGGCGGCGCTTCAGACGCGGGTGCGCGCGATCGCGCCGGCGACGATCTGCATGGCGACGCCGAGCACCCAGCCCGCCATGATCGCCGCGGTCCAGGCGATGTCCGGCTCGCTGCGCAGCACGACGACACCGACCGAGAAGAACGCGACCATGGTCGCGAGGAAGGTGCCGATCGCGCTCAGCAGCTCCGCCGCGTCGATCTTGCGCGCCGAATTCGCGTCCTTCGGATGGAACAGCTTTGGCGGCGTGTCGATACCGAGATAGAATCCGATCGCGCCACCCAGCATCATGATCAGCAGGAACGCCTGCGAGGTCAGCGCCGACACGCTCGAGCCGACATGGATGGCGACGAACAGACCGCTTGCAGCGCCCGCCAGGGCAAGACCGAAGCGCTCCAGGACATGGGCAAATTTTCTGACGCGGCTGCGCATTGCTCTGCCTCATCAATGAATTGCGCCGTTGGTCAGGCTAGGCCTTTTCGCAGCAGCGCGAAAGCCGTCTCGTCTCAAATGGCCGCGACCTCGTGACGCTTTTTGTGCGTCAGTTCACATCTGTCGTGGCACAGAATGACTAAATGTCGATCCAAGGTAGCAATCGAATCCGCTACCACT
>DASVOL010000660.1:0-1716 GCA_036383375.1 Bradyrhizobium sp.
TCATAGGCCACTTCAGCGCTAATGTGCGAGCAGCAATTGATGAAGGTTTGCCAGAGGTCTCCCATGTACCTGCCGCCGCACTTCAAGATGGATGAGCTCGGCGCGATCCACGCCGCGATGCGGGCGTCGCGCCTCGCGACACTGGTCACCGCGACCGCGGACGGGCTGATCGGAACGCCGCTACCGCTGATCCTCAGTGAAAGCGAGGGCGATTACGGCACGCTGTACGGTCATGTCGCGCGACCCAATCCGCAGTGGAAGCTGCCCGCGGTCGGCGAGGCGATGGCGATCTTCATGGGACCCGACGCCTATGTGACGCCGTCCTGGTATGTGACCAAAGCCGAGCACGGCAAGGTGGTGCCGACCTGGAACTACCTCGCGGTGCACGCCTATGGCCAAGCCGAGTTCTTCGAGGATGCGGACCGCCTGCTCGATGTCGTGACGCGACTGACCCGGTTGCACGAGAGCACGCGCAAGGAAGTCTGGCAGGTCAGCGATGCGCCCGATGATTTCATCAAGGCGCAGCTGCGCGGCATCGTCGGCTTCCGGATGCCGATCACACGGATCGACGCCAAGAAGAAGATGAGCCAAAACCGCAAGCTCGAGGATCGCGCCGGCGTCATCGCGGGCCTTGGCGCCAGCGACGATCCTGCTGATCGCGAGGTCGCCGCGATGATCCCGGCGAGCTGACGAAAGCCTTCGATGGAACTGTACCTTGCCTTTGCGGTCACGACCGCGACCTTCGCGCTGATCCCGGGGCCGGCCATGCTCTACGCCGCGGCCCGCACCCTGGCGGGCGGCCGGCGCGCGGGGCTGATGGCCTCGCTCGGCCTGCATCTGGGCGGCTACGTTCATGTCGTCGCCGCGGCCGCCGGCCTCGCGCTGCTGTTTCATGCAGTGCCGCCGCTCTTCATGGCGATGAAGCTTGCCGGTGCGGCCTATCTGGTTTGGCTCGGTCTGTCGCTGTTTCGCGATCGCGACCGTGCCAAGCGTCCCGTGTTGGCGCCGCTCTCCGCCGAGCGCGCGTTCGCGCAAAGCATCGTCGTCGAAGTGCTCAATCCGAAGACCGCGATCTTCTTCCTGGCGTTCCTGCCGCAGTTCGTCGACGCGTCGGCCAGCCTGCCGGTCTGGGCCCAGCTGTTCCTGCTCGGCACGACAGTCAATTTGACGTTCTCGGCGGTCGACATCGTCTGCGTGTTCTTCGCCAGCGCCGTGATGTCGAAGCTGCAACGCTCCCGGAGGTCACAGCGGGTCATGCAGCGGATCGGCGGCAGCATCCTGGTCGCGCTCGGCGCGCGGCTCGCGTTTGGGGATCGGTAGCGGCAGTTATTGTCCATCAGCAGCGACGGTGTAGATCAACGCGTCGATGGCCTCGTCAAATCGGCGCGGCGCTAGTCCGTAGATCGGGTTTTGGGTGCGGGCAGCCCAGCTTCGGAAGAATGCAAGACCGGCGGCAAGAACTGAGCCGCGAGGCGCATCAGTTCGGATTGGCGCGAGGTCCCTGTCTTCTCGAACACTTTGGCAATATGGGTCCGAACGGTGGCCATTGCTGTCCCCATGGTCCTTGCAGTCTCAGCCGGCGTTCGGCCGGCGAGCAGGGAACCGAGGACACGCGTCTCCGCGGACGTCAAACCAAAAAGTGAGGCCAAGGACTCGGCGGGGATAGCAGTGCGCATTTCCGATGTAACGAACAAGGCCGCACTCGCGCGTAGCGCG
>DASVOL010000661.1:0-2948 GCA_036383375.1 Bradyrhizobium sp.
ACCGGTGCCGTACTTGCCGCCGGTCCAACCGGTGTTGACCAGCCAGCAATCGACATTGTGCTTGGCGATCAATTCGCGCAGCAGGTTGCCGTAGACCGACGGATCGCGCGGCAGGAACGGCGAACCGAAGCAGGTCGAGAATTCCGGCTGCGGCTCGTTGCCGAGACCACGCTCGGTACCGGCGACCTTCGCGGTGTAGCCGGACAGGAAATGATACATCGCCTGCGCCGGCGTCAGCTTGGCGATCGGCGGCATCACGCCGAAAGCGTCGGCGGCGAGCATCACCACGTTCTTCGGGTGCGGCGCGCGGCCGGTGCGCGAGGCGTTCGGGATGAAATCGAGCGGATAGGCCGAGCGGGTGTTCTCGGTCTTCGAGCCGTCGTCGAAATCGGGCACGCGATCGTTGGCACCGAGCACGACGTTTTCCAGCACCGCGCCAAAGCGCTTGCTGGCGGCATAGATTTCCGGCTCGGCTTCGCCTGACAGCTTGATGCACTTGGCGTAGCAGCCGCCTTCGAAGTTGAAGACGCCGTCAGCGCTCCAGCCATGCTCGTCGTCGCCGATCAGCGTGCGCTTGGGATCGGCCGAGAGCGTGGTCTTGCCGGTGCCGGACAGGCCGAAGAAGATCGCGGTGTCGCCATCGGGGCCGACATTGGCCGAGCAATGCATCGGCATCACGCCCTTTTCGGGCAGATAGAAGTTCAGCGTGGTGAACACGCTCTTCTTCATTTCGCCGGCATAATAAGACCCGCCGATCAGGACGATCTTGCGGGCGAAATCGATCGCGACGACGTTCTCCGACTTGCAGCCGTGGCGTTTCGGATCGGCGCGGAAGCTCGGCAGATCGATGATCGTGAGTTCGGGCACGAAGCTCGCGAGCTCCGACGTCTCCGGGCGAATGAGCAGCGTGCGGATGAACAGCGAGTGCCAGGCGAGCTCGGTGAAGACGCGCGTCTTGATGCGATGCGTCGGATCGGCGCCGCCGTAGAGATCCTGCGCGAACAGCGTCATGCCTTCGGCATGCTTGAGGAAGTCGGCATGCAGCGTCGCGAACTGCTCCGAGGTGATCGACTGGTTGCCGGCCCACCACATGCTCTTGTCGGTCAGGCCGTCGCGGACCGTGAACTTGTCCTTCGGGCTGCGGCCGGTGAACTCACCGGTATCAGCGCAAAGCGCGCCATCGGCCGAGAGCACCGCTTCGCCATTGCGCAACGAATGCTCGTAGAGCTGCGGCGCACCATAGTTCCAGTGCACGCCCTTGAGATTTTTTAAGCCGAATTTGTCGGCACCAAAGGCACCGTTATGCACGCCCGTCTCTTGCACGAAGAACCTCCTCGAACCCGCGTATCCTTGTTCGCGCGAATGTCGCTAGTCGCGCCCCGTCGCGGTGATGACCGTCATCAGAATATAGCCTCTCGGCCCCGGTCCGGCGACCTAATAGTGGGGATCGCCGGGCTTGCCAAGCCAGTCGAACGGCTTTTGGTTTATTCCAAGGCAGGCACATCATTGGGCACAATTACCGCAGCGCGAAACAGTTTCGCTTTGCTTTCGCTTTCTCATTGTTTTCGCGGCGATCGGGCGACGTTTCGTCGCTTTTCCCGCCGCGAGCAGGGCATTGCGATGCACAAAGGGTGCCAGCGCTTGGCGTATGTCCGCGCCGCGCAACGCAGCCGGCACGCAGAATGCCGGGTATGCATTTCGCGCTGAAGATGTGTCGTTGAGATGGACTGCCGCGAGTTGACGCTGCGCTACGGTGCCAGGCATGTCGTCCACGATCATGTTGCACGCGGAGAGCACCACTTTGTCGGCATTGAGCTGCAGGCGATCGAGCTCAATACGCCATCGTCGAAGCTGGATGATTTCAATGCCCGGCAACGTCGAATGTTCCGCAACGCGGACTGCATTCGGCGGCAACAGGATCGCCGACCGCAACGATCGATGATAACGCAATCACCGCGTTGCGCGTGCACGTCAGTACGCTGGGATCTCGCGATCCGAACGATTTCCCGGAGTAGCAGCGCGATGAGTTCTCGCAACCGCGTCGCGCCAACCGGCGGTGACATCAGTGGAGGCGCGAAATGATCGCGCTGTCAGAGACGCTACACCCGGCTCCGACAACCGCGCACGGAGCCGCAATGTGCGACACGATGCCTCGTCGCGCACGGCACCGCCGCTCCGGGTGTGCCGGTCCCTCTACCCCTTGGCGCGCGCCTCGCCGGCGAGCCGCACCAGCATCTTGCGCAGCTCGGTGCCGTTGCTGACCCGCTCTGGGAAATCCAGCCGCACCGTGTTGCGGCCGGCCTGCATGTCCATGCCGTCGGGGTCGCAGCCGGTGCACAGCCAGTCGGCGCTTTCCGCAGCCAGCAGCCGCGTGGCGTAGAGGTTCATGGCCTCGCGGTGATCCTCGTTCATGTGCGCCACCGCGCCCGGCTCGGCCTCCAGCAGCGCTTCGGCACCACCGAGATCGGTCAGAAACTGTGCAGGCTTGAGGTCGACGATGCGGCCGAACCCGGCCACCAGATGAGCGGCGCTCGGCCGGATCACGAAAAATGAGAAATCCTTAAATTCTACAAAGACTTCCGCCGACGGATGCGCGCCGAGATAGCGCCGGCGGACGAGCTCCTGCTCGACCTCTGCGACCTCCTCCGCCCGGCCGGCCAGCATGATCCGGGCGCCCTCCAGCGGGTCGCCCTCCGCACGCTCGTCCAGCATCAGCGACACCCTGCTGTCGGCCAGGATATTTCGGGTGTGCAGCGCCAGCCGGGAAATCAGCAGGATCGGCGAGCCGTCGGGGTGGCTGGCCAGGTTGACCAGCGAGCAATAGGGATCGCCGGAGCCGGTCATCAGCGTGGCGAGCGCGCCCTGGCGGCTGCGGCGGAGCAGCGAGCGGGCAAGGTGGGCAGGGTCGAAGTCGGCGGTCGGTTGCATGGGCCTATCGGGTCATTTTG
>DASVOL010000662.1:0-1887 GCA_036383375.1 Bradyrhizobium sp.
CTGCTTCCGTTCCTCTTCGTGCTCTACGTCGTGGCCTATCTGGACCGGATCAATATCGGCTTCGGCGCACTGTCGATGAACAAGGAGCTTGGCCTCACCGCGACGATGTTCGGCCTGTCGAACACGATCTTTTATGCCGGATATCTGCTCTGCGAAGTGCCGAGCAATTTGCTCCTGATGCGCTACGGTGCGCACCTGTGGATCCCGAGAATCATGATCACGTGGGGCCTCGCATCGGCGGCAACGATGTTCGCCGTCGGACCGAACAGCCTCTACGCGCTTCGGCTGCTGGTCGGCATCGCCGAAGCGGGCTTTCTTCCCGGCGTGCTGCTGTACATGACGTTCTGGTTTCCGCACCATTGGCGCGGCCGCGCCAACGCCATCTTCATGGTCGCTCAGCCGCTGACCATCATGTTCGGCGCAACGATCTCCGGTTTGATCCTGGACATGCACGGCTTCCTTGGGCTCGCGGGATGGCGATGGCTGTTCCTGCTCGAGGGCATACCGGCGATCCTGCTTGGGATCATCGCCTGGTTCTATCTCGATCCCGGTCCCGAGCAGGCCCGATGGCTGAGCCGCGAGGAGAAGCAGGTCTTGCGGTCGAGCCTCGCGCAACAGGAACGGCTTGTTCTGCCGCGGAAATCGTTCTGGGCTGAGCTTGCGACCGCTCCGGTCATTCTGCTCTGCCTGTCGTATTTCGGATTGGTGACGTCGCTGAACACGCTAGCGACGTGGACGCCGCAGATCGTCCGTGAACTGGTCTCGACGCAGGGAAATTACGCAACGCTGGGGTTACTGAGCGCTCTGCCCGCCCTGATCGCGGCCATCGCAATGCCGATCTGGAGTGCCCATTCGGACAAATCCGGTGAACGGCTCCTGCACTATACGATTCCGGCAGCCCTCACCGGCTTCGGATGGCTGCTCGTTATTGCGTTTCACGAGACGTCGGCGCGCATGCTGGGCCTGACGCTGGCGACGGCGGGCGCCTTCACCGCGATGGCGATCTTCTGGACCGCGCCCGCCGCGATCCTGTCGGAGCAGGCCCGTCCGGTCGGCATCGCCGTCGTGAGCTCCGCAGGCATCCTGGGGTCCGTGGTCAGCCCTTCGGTGATCGGGCTGCTGAGGGATCTCAGCGGTAGCTTCACGGCGGGTGTGTGGTACGCGATCTCCCTGATCGCGGTATCGATTGTTGCGATGTTCATCGCACTGCGCACCTTCCGGCAGCAGCAGCAGCACACCGTTCACGACACATAGAACGCTGCAGAAAATCCGCGAGGCGCGAACATGTTCATTCGCGCCTCGCAATTTTCGACGATCAGCGCATCAGACGCCGGCCATCATCACGTATTTGATCTCGACATATTCATCCATACCGTGGCGCGAGCCCTCGCGGCCGAGGCCCGATTCCTTGACGCCGCCGAACGGTGCGACCTCGGTCGTGATCAGGCCGGAGTTGACGCCGACCATGCCCGACTCCAGCGCTTCGGCGACGCGCCAGACGCGACCGATGTCACGGGAATAGAAGTAGGAGGCGAGACCGAACGGCGAGGCGTTGCACATCGCGATCACGTCGGCCTCGTCCTTGAAGCGAATCACCGGCGCGAGCGGGCCGAAGGTTTCCTCCTGCGCCACCAGCGCGTCGGGCCGCACGTCCGACAGCACGGTCGGCTCGAAGAAGCTGCGGCCGAGCGCCGAGCGCTTGCCGCCGGTCACGATCTTGGCGCCGCCTTTCACCGCATCCGCGATGTGCCGCTCGACCTTCTCGATCGCCTTCATGTTGATCAGCGGTCCCTGGGTCACGCCTTGCTCGGTGCCGTCGCCGATCTTCATCTCGGCGACCTTCTTCGACAGCTTCGCGACGAACTGGTCGTAGATCTTGTCCTGCGC
>DASVOL010000663.1:0-8193 GCA_036383375.1 Bradyrhizobium sp.
ATATCCGACGGCTGATAGCGGAAAATCCGCAGCCGGAAGTCGCTCCTCCCGACCGAGGCGCTGTCCAGCTTCAGCTCACCGGGCGCATAGCGCGGCAGCTCCTCGACCGTGATCAATTGGCCCATCGCGCGAGCCTCCTCCATGGAATCCGTGGCGCGGTTGACCGCTTGTTCTTGGCAGAATGTCGGAGCGCAGGATAAGCCGCTTTCGCGGTTTGCCAAGACGACCAACGGCCGATGGCTCGATTGCACGGCCGCGTTCCAGAGATTGTCGGTTTCATTCAAGCCGCTCGGTCGCGCGACCCGTAGCCTGCTCTGCGTCCCGGCGACAGCGTCAGCGGCCGAGACCTAATTGACGCAACGCACCATCACCCGGCGACACGGCCGGCATGAGCGCGTGCGAAGCAGGACAGCAGGAGGAAACGATGACCGAGACCGTCACAAGGTCCAATGGAAGCAATGGTGCGCGTGCAACGACCAAGCTCGACGCCGTGGTCGTCGGCGCCGGCGTCGCGGGTCTCTATCAACTGTTCCGCCTTCGTGAGCAGGGACTGAGCGTGAAGGCGATCGATGCCGGGTCAAGCGTCGGCGGCACCTGGTACTGGAACCGTTATCCCGGCGCGCGCTTCGATTCCGAAGGCCACACCTATCAGTACCTGTTCTCCGAGGAGCTCTACAAAGGCTGGAGCTGGAGCGAGCGGTTCCCGGGCCAACCGGAGATCGAGCGCTGGCTGAACTACGTCGCCGACCGCCTCGACCTCAGGAAGGACATCCAGTTCGGCACCACGGTCAGAAGCGCGCACTTCAACGAGGCGACGCAGCGTTGGCACGTGACGACGGACAAGGGCGAGGTGATCGACGCCCAGTTCCTGGTCACCTGCTGTGGCATGCTCTCGGCGCCGCACGTGTCCTTCCCGGGACAGGAGACCTTCAAGGGCGAGCTGTTCCACACCGCGCGCTGGCCCAAGGGACCGATCGAGCTCGCCGGCAAGCGCGTCGGCGTTGTCGGCAATGGCGCGACCGGAATCCAGGTGATCCAGTCGATCGCCGGCGAGGTCGGTCATCTCAAGGTGTTCATCCGCACCCCGCAATACATCATCCCGATGAAGAACCCGAAATGGGATGCGGCGGATGCCGAGGCCTACAAGTCGAAGTTCAAGTTCCTGACCGAGCGGCTGCCGAAGACGTTCACCGGATTCGAGTTCGACTTCGAGCACGCCTGGGCCGACCTGACGCCGCAGCAGCGCCGTCAGGTGATCGAGGATTGCTGGAATGACGGATCGCTCAAATTGTGGGTTTCGTCGTTCGCCGAATTGTTCTTCGACGAGGCCATCAACGCCGAGATCACCGAATTCGTGCGCGAAAAGATGCGCGAGCGGATCAAGGATCCCAAGTTGTGCGAGCAGCTGATCCCGTCGGATTATGGTTTCGGCACGCACCGGGTGCCGCTGGAGAGCAATTTCCTCGAGGCCTTCCATCGGCCCAATGTCGAGATCGTCAGCGTCAAGAGCAATCCGATCGCCCGCATCACGCCTGACGGCATCCAGACCGCCGACGGCACGGTGCACGAATTCGACGTCATCATCCTGGCCACCGGCTTCGACGCCGGAACGGGGGCGTTGACGCGGATCGACATCCGCGGCCGCGAGGGGCGATCGCTGAAGGACGATTGGGGCAGGGACATCCGCACCACGATGGGCTTGCAGGTCCATGGCTATCCGAACCTGTTCACGACCGCGGTGCCGCTCGCACCGTCGGCCGCGCTTTGCAACATGACCACCTGTCTGCAGCAGCAGGTCGAGTGGATCGCCGATTGCATCAAGTACTTGCGCGGCAAGAACCTCAACGTCATCGAGCCGACCAGGGATACCGAGGATCAGTGGGTGGCGCACCATGACGAGACCGCCAACGCAACGCTGATCGCCAAGACCAACTCCTGGTACCTCGGCTCGAACGTCGCGGGCAAGCCGCGCCGGGTGCTGTCCTATTGCGGCGGCGTCGGCACCTATCGCCAGAAATGCGACGAGGTCGCCGCGAGCGGCTATCAGGGCTTTGCCATTCAGTAGCGCCTGATCGCGATCCGGCGCTGCGGTCTTCGCGGACCGCGACGTCGGCCACGATCGATCACATCACAAGATAGAATCTGGGAGGACGACAATGAGCATGAATTTTGGTGCGGCAGCAGATGCTATACTCGACGGCGTCGTGACATCCAACCCGCGCGTTCCCGGCGTCGTTGCCATGGTGACCGACCGCCATCGCAACATCTACGAGGGCGCCGCCGGCAAGCGCCGTCTCGACCAGCCCGCGGACATGACGACCGACAGCGTGTTCGCCATCTTCTCGACCACCAAGGCGATCACCGGGACGGCGGTCCTGCAGCTCGTCGAGGAGGGCAAGCTCGATCTCGATGCGCCGGCCAAGACCTACGCGCCCGACCTCGGCAAGCTCAGGGTTATCGAAGGCTTTGACGACAACGGCGAGCCGCGACTGCGTGCACCGAAGCGCGACATCACCACGCGCATGCTGATGGTGCACAGCGCGGGCCTCGGCTACGACTTCATCAATCACACCTATAATCGCCTGGCGCAGGAGAAGGGGCAGCCCAGCGTGATCACGGCGTCCAAGGCGTCGTTGATGACGCCGCTGCTGTTCGATCCCGGCGAGCGATGGGAATACGGCACCAACCTGGATTGGTGCGGCCAGATCGTCGAGTCGATCGCCGGCCGCCGCCTCGGCG
The DNA here is from genome assembly GCA_036383375.1 of Bradyrhizobium sp. GTDB lineage: Bacteria > Pseudomonadota > Alphaproteobacteria > Rhizobiales > Xanthobacteraceae > Bradyrhizobium. The sequence continues at coordinate 2,740 of DASVOL010000663.1, forward strand.
AGGTCTTCAAGACACGGATCTTCGAGCCGCTCGGAATCCAGGACACGGCGTTTGAGCTCACCGACGCGATGCGCCGCCGCCTCGCCGGCATTCACGCCCGCAACGCCGACGGCTCGCTCACGCCGATGGATTTCGAGCTGCCGGCCAATCCGGAGATCCATATGGGCGGCCACGGGCTCTACGGCACCATCGGCGACTACATGCGCTTCATCCGGATGTGGCTGAACGACGGCGCCGGCGAGCATGGCCGGGTGCTGAAAGCCGAAACCGTGCGGATGGCGGAGAAGAACCATCTCGGCAACAACAAGGTCACCGCCATTACCGGCGTGATCACCTCGCTCGCCAACGACGCCGAGTTCTTCCCCGGCCAGTCGAAATCATGGGCGCTCAGCTTCATGATCAATGACGAGCAGGCGCCGACCGGCCGCCCCGCCGGCGCGCTCGGCTGGGCCGGCCTCGCCAACCTGTTCTACTGGATCGATCGTCAGAACGGCTTCGGCGGATTCTGGGCGACGCAGATTCTGCCGTTTGGTGATCCGACATCCTTCATCGGCTACATCAACTTCGAGACCTCGTTCTACGAGGCCCTGAAGCTGCGCAAGGCGGGCTAAACCTTCGGGAATACCATGCGCATGCAGGCGCCGCCGGACGGGGCTTGATCGACCTCGATCCGGCCGCCGTGCAGACGCATGATGCTCTGCACCAGATCGAGGCCGAGGCCGGCGCCGCGTCCGCCGGGATGCAGCCGGCGGAACGGCTCCAGAATCTGCTCGCGCTCGTCGGGCGGAATGCCGTCGCCGTCGTCGCTGACCTCGATCCGGCCGGCTGTCGTCACCCGAACCAGGATCGTGCCGCGCCGCTGCCCGTGGTCGACGGCGTTCTGCACGAGATTGGTGAGCGCCCGTTCCAGCGATGTCTGGTCGCCGGTCGCCATGACCGTCTCGCCATCGTGCTCGAACGACATTTCATATCCCGCGGCGAAAGCCAGCGGCGCGAGGTCGAGCACGACCTGCCGCGCGATGCCGACGAGATTGACGGGCCCGAACGTGTCGGCGCGCTGATCGAGCCGTTGCAGGTCCAGCAGCTGGCCGGCCATCACGCTGAGGCGGGTCGCATCCTCGAGCAGATGGGTCTTCTCCGGTCCAGCCTCCAGCGAAGCGACCCGGGTCGAGAGGATAGCGATCGGCGTGCGCAGCTCGTGCGCGGCATCGGCGAGGAAGCGGCGGTGGCGCTCGTACCCCTTGTCGAGGCGGTCGAGCGCGGCATTGATGGCCTTGACCAGCGGGGTGATCTCGACCGGGACCTCGTCGAGCGGCAACTGCGCGCCGCGCTGGTCGATGTCGATGCGTTCGGCCTGCGCCGCGACCTGTGCCAGGCCCTTCATGGCCCGGCGCACCACGAACGGGGTCGCGACCAGCGTCGCCAGCGTCATCAGCACGACGATCGGCAGGATCATGTTGAGGAACAGCAGCGGTGTGCTCTCCAGCGCGCGCCACATCGAAAGCTCGCCGTAGGTGCCGGTCAGGATCTGGATCCGTCCGGCAGGAGTGTCGACCCATTTGACGAGACCCGCGGGCCGCGCGGCTTCCGCTGGATTCCATTTGAGCCGCGCCTCGCTGACATGATCGAGGCTTGATGCGATCGGCGCGAATTGCGCGGGCACCGCGCCTTCGGCGAGCTGGTGTCCCTCGGTGTCGCGGATGATGAACCAGAGATCGGCGTGCTCGGCGCGCAGGGCGGCCAGCTCCGGCGTTTGGCGCAGCGTCAGTCCGCCCGCTTCATCGCGCATGACGGCGTCGCGCAGCGTATCGAGCGTGCTGCCTTCGTACTCGCCGATCAAGAGCCCCGCCCGCAGCAGCCCGATCACCGCGGCTCCGATCAGCAGGATCAGGAGGGTCAGCGTGACGGCCTGCAGGCCGGCGAGGCGTCCGACCAGACGCCAGGTGAGGGACCGCGGTCGCAGTACGCTCACGGTGTCTCCCGCAGCACATAGCCGAGACCGCGAACGCCGTTGATCGTGACGCCGGCGTCGGCCTCGGCGAGCCTGCGGCGCAAACGCGACACATGACTGTCGAGCGCGTTGGGCTGCACCTCGTCGTCGAGGCCGTAGACCGCCTCCATCAGCGCGGAACGCTGCACCATGCGTCCCATCCGATGCAGCAGCGCCTCGAGCACCAGCCGCTCGCGACGCGGCATCTCCAGCGGGCGTCCCTCAACGCTGGCCTCGCGATGGGTGAAGTCGAACGACAGGCGGCCGATCCGCGCGGCCTCCTGCTGTACATTGGCCGGGCGACGCAGCAGCGCGCGCAACCGTGCCAGCAGCTCCTCGAACGCAAACGGTTTGCCGAGATAGTCGTCCGCGCCGCTGTCGAGACCCGAGATCCGATCCGCAAGCTCGCCGCGGGCGGTCAGCACCAGCACCGGCACGGTGTTGCCGCTCGCGCGCAATTTCGGAATCAGCGACAACCCGTCGCCGTCGGGCAACTGACGATCCAGTACGATCGCATCGTAACTTCCCGCAGCCGCAATCGCCTCGGCTTCCAGAAGATCCGGCGCGTGATCGACCAGCATGTCGTGGCGCGCGAGTGCCGCACGTAGCGCCGCGACCATGTCCGGCTGGTCCTCCACCAACAGCACCCGCATTTCGTTGTCTGCCTCAGTTCGTCGTTCGATTTGCCGGTTTTATGTCCGCTTCATTGCGGCAACCTTGCGGCTTGCTCAACCTGAATACGTCGCGGCGTGAAAAATCGCACGCGCGCGGATTCACGACAGGCTCGCGCAAGCTTCGCATGAGACAGAGGCCTGCATCGGGGCGATCGAATCGTCCCAACGCCGACCGGCACTGCTCAACCGACGGGAGCCTACCACACATGATGGGGGGCACCCGCAATGCGAAAGACACGCGAATGCCCTTGTCAACGAACTTCCGCCGAGGCATCGGCGATGCGCTTGTCGTGCGGGAGCTCCAGCATGGCAGCCGCTGACATCCTGCCGTTCGTCCGCGCCTGGGTGCGTAATCCGTTGCGTGTCGCTGCGGTCGCGCCGTCGGGGCCGGCGATCTCGTCGCTCATGACGCAGGAGATCACCGCGGATACCGGCCCCGTGCTCGAGCTCGGCCCCGGCACGGGCGTCTTCACCCGCGCTTTGCTGAAGCGTGGCGTGCGGCAGCAGGATCTGACGCTGGTGGAGTATGGCTCCGAGTTCATCCCGCTGCTGCAGCGACGCTTCCCTGGCGCGCGGGTGCTCTGGATGGACGCGGCCTGGCTGCGCAGGGATCGGCTGTTCGACGGGGCGCCGGTCGGTGCGATCGTGAGCGGCCTCGGGCTTCTCATCATGCCGCCGGAGAAAGTCATCACCATCCTGCACGGCGCCTTCGGCTATCTCCGCGCCGGCGGGGCGTTCTACCAGATCACCTATGGCCCGCGTTGTCCGGTCGCAGACGCGATCCTGGATCGCCTCGATCTGCAGGCGAGCTGCATCGGGCAGACGTTCCTCAACCTGCCGCCGGCGTCCGTGTACCGGATCAGCCGCCGTCACACCTACGCTTGATCGAGGCGCCATGGACACGTCGAGCACGATCGCGATGTTTCTGCACTTCGGCCTGGTGGGCGTCGGCTGCCTCGCCGTCGCCGAGAAGTTCGTCCCGCTGCTGCCGTCCTATGTGCTGCTGATGCTGCTCGGCTTGACGGTCTCCGACGGCTCGATGCTGGCGATGACCATCCTCGCGACCAGTATCGGGTCCGTCGTCGGTGCCATCGGCTGGTACGGGCTCGGGCGCGCGCTCGGCTCGCGGCGCATCGAAGGGCTGGTGGCGCGCTATGGCAAGTTCGTGTTGCTGCGGCCCTCGCTCTACCGACAGCTCACCGACGCCTATCGCGGCAATCATTTCTGGGTGACGCTGATCGGTCAGACCCTGCCCACCGTGCGGATTTACCTCGCGCTCCCGGCCGGTGTGCTGCACCTGGAGCCGCGCGCGTTCGTGATGGCGACGGCGATCGGCACGGTGATCTGGAACATGCCGTTCCTCACGCTCGGCTATGTCCTTCGCGGCAGCGGCCACGATCCGATCAGCCTCGGCTTCTGGGTGGTGGTCATCCTGATCGCCGTAGAGGTCGCGCTCTTCCTCGGATTTCGCTTCTACAAGCGCTCGCTCGCGCCGCAGCCTTTGGCGAAGCCGCGCGCGCTGCCCCCACGCTTGCCGGTGGAGGAAGGCGTATGAGAACCCTGCTGTCACGCCTGCGGTCGGGCTCCGATACGCTCGAGCGTGCCGCCGCGACCCTGCTGGTGCTGGCCGCGAGCTATCAGTTCGGCCACGCGGCTTCCGCCGGGCGATATCGCGCCGCCGAGTTCGCGCTGCTGGTGCTTGTCGCAGGCATCTATTGGCACCGCTCGATCTTCAGGCGATGCGCCAGCCGCGATGTCACGAAGGTTCTCGCGGGATTGGCCGAGGCCATGGCGGCGGCGTTTCGGCCGGACGGCGGCATCCATGGGTCCGGCGATCGCGCGGACGGCAGGCGGGTTTCGCCGCGGGATGTCGTCAAGGTCAGGAGCCTGTTCATCTCCGACGCCCATCTCGGGACCCGGGGATGCCAGGCCGAACGGTTGATCGACTTCCTTCGTCACTATGATGCCGAAACCGTGTTCCTGGTCGGCGACATCGTCGACGGCTGGTACATGCGGTCGAGCTGGTACTGGCCCACGGCGCACAATGCGGTCGTGCGGGAGCTGATCGAGCTCGCGCAACGCGGCTGTCGCCTGGTCTACATTCCCGGCAATCACGACGAGTTTCTGCGTGACTATGCCGGCACGGCAGTCGGCGGCGTCGAGATCGTCGATCGGGCGATTCATCGTGGCCTCGACGGCCGCGACTATCTCGTGGTTCACGGCGATCATTTCGATCTCGTGGTGCGGCATGCGCGCTGGCTCGCGCTGATCGGCGATGCCGGCTACCGGGCTGCTCTCGCGTGCAACGTCTGGCTCAACTGGATCAGGCGCCGATTTGGCTTCGGCTATTGGTCGTTCTCGTCCTGGGCGAAGTTGCGGGTCAAGAATGCGGTCAACCACATCGGCCGGTTCGAGGAGGTGCTGTCGTCGGAGGCCGCGCGCAGCAACGTTCAAGGCGTGATCTGCGGTCATATCCATCATGCGGCGCTGCACGACGATTTCGGCGTCCGCTACATCAACAGCGGGGATTGGGTGGAATCCTGCACGGGCGTGGTCGAGCGCTATGACGGGCAGTTTGAAATCGTCCGATGGACGGAGGCGCGCACGACGCAGGATGCGGCGGAGCTTGCGCCGCTCGCGCGGGCGGCCGCCTGATGCGCGTGCTGGTCGCAACCGACGCCTGGCGGCCGCAGATCAATGGTGTGGTCCGCTCGCTCGAATATCTCGCCAGTGAAGCGCCGTCGCTCGGCGCGGAGATTACGTTTCTGACGCCGGCCGATTTCCGCACCG
>DASVOL010000664.1:0-10054 GCA_036383375.1 Bradyrhizobium sp.
GCGACGACGCGGGCGGCGTCCGCACCGAGCCGGCCCCGGATCGCTTCCGCCTTGCTGTCGAGATCGACCTTGGCGCGGCCGAGCGTGCCGTTCCAGTAGATCGGCCAAGTCAGCTCGCTGCCGATATAGGTGTAGTTGAGCGTGCGGAAGCCCGGCGCCAGCACGCCGGCATCCGCGAGCTGATCGATCCAGCGTTTCCAGTCGTCACCGCCCATCACCGCGACGGTGGCCGCAGTTTGCTCCTCGTTCGCCGGCTCGAGCGTCGTCTGGAACACCTCGCCGGTCTCGGTGTCGAGCGTCTTGATCTCGACCGGAGCGCCGAGCGGCTTGATGACCGAGCGATAGGTCTTGCCGGTGTCCGGGTCGGTCCGGACCGGTGCAGCCATGCTGTAGACCAGCAGATCGAGCTGTCCGAATTTTTCGCGCACGCGCTCGATGAAGGCTTTCTTCAACTCGTCGGAGAAGGCATCGCCCTCCAGCGTGAGCGGCGAGCGGCCGATCTTCTCGGCCTCGATCTCGAAGGCGCGGTTGTTGTACCAGCCGGCGCTGGCGCTTCTCTTTTCCGTCGGCTCGCGCTCCAGCGAGACGCCGATCGTGTCGGCGCCGCCGGCGAAGGTCGCGACGATGCGGCTCGCGAGGCCGTAGCCTGTCGAGCAGCCCAGCACGGCAACGCGCTTCGGACAGTCGGCGACCGGGCCCTGCTTGAGCACGTAAGCGATCTGTTCGCGGACATTCGTGGCGCAGCCGACGGGATGTGCCGTCGTGCAGATGAAGCCTCGCACGCGCGGTTCAATAATCATTCCCACCCCATTCCGGATCGTTGCAATATCCCCATTCGCCGCCTGCGGATCTCCCTCAGCAAGCGAGGAGAGACGAAATCAGGCATCAAGCCGCCTGAACACCAGCGTGGCATTGGTGCCGCCGAAGCCGAACGAGTTCGACAGCACGGTCGTGAGCTTGGCGTTGTCGATGCGCTTGCGCACGATCGGCATGTCGGCGAACACCGGATCGAGCTCGGTGATATGCGCGCTTTCGCAGACGAAGCCGTTGTTGAGCATCAGCAGCGAGTAGATCGCTTCCTGCACGCCGGTGGCGCCGAGCGAGTGGCCGGTCAGCGCCTTGGTCGCCGAGATCGGCGGGCACTTGTCGCCGCTGCCGAACACCTTGCGGATCGCCTCGATCTCCGGCGGATCGCCGGCCGGCGTCGAGGTGGCGTGCGGATTGATGTAATCGACCGGCGTGTCCACCGTCGACATCGCCATGCGCATGCAGCGCTCGGCGCCCTCGCCCGACGGCGCCACCATGTCGTATCCGTCCGAGGTCGCGCCGTAGCCGACGACCTCGCCGTAGATTCGCGCACCGCGCGCCTTGGCATGCTCGAGCTCTTCGAGCACCACGACCCCTGCGCCACCGGCGATCACGAAACCGTCGCGGCTGATGTCGTAGGGACGCGAGGCGGTTGCCGGCGTGTCGTTATACTTCGACGACATGGCGCCCATGGCGTCGAACAGCACCGACAGCGTCCAGTCGAGTTCCTCGCAGCCGCCGGCGAAGATGATGTCCTGCTTGCCGATCTGGATCGTCTCGTAGGCATTGCCGATGCAATGGTTCGACGTCGCGCAGGCCGAGGAGATCGAGTAGTTCACGCCCTTGATCTTGAACCAGGTCGCGAGCGTCGCCGATGCGGTCGAGGACATTCCCTTCGGCACGGCGAACGGGCCGACGCGCTTCGGGCCCTTGGCGCGCGCGATGTCGGCGGCCTCCACCAGCGTGCGCGTCGACGGTCCGCCGGATCCCATGATGATGCCGGTGCGGATGTTGGAGACTTCGTTCTCCTCGAGACCGGAGTCGCGGATCGCCTGCTCCATGGCGACGTGATTCCACGCAGCACCTTCGGCAAGGAACCGCATCGCGCGGCGATCGATCACCTCGGCGGGATTGAGCGTCGGCGCACCGTGCACCTGCGAACGGAAGCCGAGCTCGGCAGCCTTCTCCGCACGCGAAATGCCCGACTTCGCCTCGTAGAGGCTCGCAAGCACTTCCTGGGTGTTGTTACCGATGGACGAGACAATCCCCATCCCCGTGATGACAACCCGCCTCATGTTCGCCTCGCCCTGCCTTTATGTTGCCGCATGGTGATCCTGCTCAAGATGGCGCCGTGCCCTGCTTGAACAATCCGACCTTCAAGTCCTTGGCGCGATAAATAATCTCGTCGTCCATGGAAAGCCACCCGTCGGCAATTCCAAGCACGAGCTTTGACCGCATCACGCGCTTGATATCGATGTTGTACACAACCTTGCGCGCGTGCGGCAGCACCTGTCCGGAGAACTTCAGCTCGCCGAGGCCGAGCGCGCGGCCACGACCTTCGCCGCCGATCCAGCCGAGATAAAAGCCGACCATTTGCCACATGGCATCGAGGCCGAGGCAGCCCGGCATCACCGGATCGTTCTTGAAATGGCAGCCGAAGAACCAGAGATCCGGCTTCACCTCGAGCTCGGCGCGCACCAGCCCCTTGCCGTACTCGCCGCCATTCTCCGAGATCTCGCTGATGCGATCGAACATGAGCATCGGTGGCAGCGGCAACTGGGCATTGCCGGGACCAAAGAGCTCGCCCCGTCCGCAAGCCAGCAAATCCTCGTATTCATAACCGCCGCGCCGATCCAGCATCCTCTTTCCACCTCTGATGTCCCGATGAAGCGCTTTGCTTGGTCGGACCTTAAACTACCCACGGGAACCGGAATAACCCGTCCCGCATCTTGGCGCTACCTGGGTACGCTACCGGCCTGTTATCTCTGCCGAAAGCGCATATGTGGTCCGCGCGCTCTCTAACATAGCGCTAACTGGGCGGCAAAGCGGCATTCCATTGATAAATTGCCGTCCCTCCTTAGGTTTCTACCGCAGCTTGGATTCGTTCTAGTTGCGAAAAACTTGCATCTGATGGGCATCCTTTTTATATTTATGAGGAATATTGCCTGAGTTGGGTGCATAGAGTGGATATGAACGACGAAGTACCGGCCGTGAATGATGATGCCGTGCACCCGGCTGCCCGGGGCGCTGGGCATCACCCTGCCCTGACCGGCTGCCCGTGGCATGACGTCAACGAGATGCTGCAGTCTGCCGGTCTCCGGCCGACCCGCCAGCGCATGGCGCTGGGTTGGCTGTTGTTCGGCAAGGGTGCCCGCCACCTGACCGCTGAAATGCTGTACGAGGAAGCCACGCTGGCCAAGGTTCCGGTGTCGCTGGCGACCGTCTACAACACGCTCAACCAGCTGACCGATGCCGGCCTGCTGCGCCAGGTCAGCGTCGACGGCACCAAGACCTATTTCGACACCAACGTGTCGACGCATCACCACTTCTATCTCGAGCACAATCATGAGCTGGTCGACATTCCCGACCCGAACCTCGTGCTGTCGAAGATGCCCAACGTGCCTGAAGGCTACGAGATTTCCCGCGTCGACATGGTCGTGCGGCTGCGCAAGAAGCGCTGATCCGGCCTTGGCGTCGATTTGCGTTGTGTGATGGCCGGGCTCGCCCCGGCCATTTTCGTTGGGGACGAAGAAACTCAGTCCACCTTCTCGTCGGCGTAGACGCCCCACAGGCGTTGCTGCTCGATCCAGCCGTCGAACCCGTTGCCGGTGACCCGGCACCAGTTATTGGCGCATTTCTTGACCTGCGCGACGACGCCGGCCTGGAGGCGCGCGGCGATTGCGCTGGTGGCGTCGGGACGATCATACAGCGAGGCCAGATCGTCCTTGTTCTTCATCGTCACGACCGCGGTGCGGCGGCCGGACAGCAGGGAGTGATAGACCCAGCCTTCGGCGCCCTCGGAATCGCGTACCCGGCGCCAGTTCTCAAATTCGGCGGTGATTTCGACCGGCAGCCCCGACCGCGTGTAGACCCAGGCGACGTCATTGTCCTTGGTCGGGCCGCCCCGGACGTTCACATGATCGGATTTCAGGCTGACATAGCGCGGAATCGGCAGGCCGCTGGTGGTGGGGCTCAGATCCTTGGCGGTATGTCCTGGCATGACCGACGCGCTCAGCATGCTCCCGACCAGAGCCACAAGTGAACCCAAACGCCAGACCATCAACTCGTCTCCTGCCGAGATGCCCAACCCGCATTCGGCGAGTTGCAACCCAAATTCAAACCAAAGCCTAAGCCCACGTCCGAAGGCCCCTGCGCCGGCGCTATCCGCTCCCTGCCCGCATCGATCCGAGGGGTTCTTGTCTTGGCCCGGCCTTCTGCTAGAGAGGACGGAACGCCTGAGAGCCAGAACACCCGAATTTCCCCTGACCAAAGCCGGGGCAAGTATCGGGGAACCCTAGGAAACGCGAAGGAAACGCCGGGACAGCGCGGCTATCAGCAGTGTCGAACAACCGGGTTAATGAGGCCTCAACGGCTCGGTTTTTGACGAGCCGCGCGCCTCATGAAAGCAGGACATGTCGGTGAAGAAAAAGCCTCTCGTCGTCGTCACCCGCAAGCTGCCGGACTCGATCGAGACCCGGATGCGCGAGCTGTTCGATGCCAGACTGAATCTCGACGACACGCCGATGACGCCGGAACAGATCGCGGAGGCGGCGCGGACCGCCGACGTGCTGGTGCCGACCGTGACCGACATGATCCGCGAGGACGTGATCAATCAGCCCGATTGCAAGCTGAAGATGATCGCCAATTTCGGCAACGGCGTCGACAATATCGACGTCGCCGCCGCCCATGCCCGCGGCATCACCGTGACCAACACCCCGAAGGTGCTGACCGAGGACACCGCCGACATGACCATGGCGCTGATCCTGGCCGTGCCGCGCCGCCTGATCGAGGGCGCCTCGATCCTGACCGAAGGCAAGCAGCACTGGGCGGGCTGGTCGCCGACCTGGATGCTCGGCCACCGCATCGGCGGCAAGCGCCTCGGCATCGTCGGCATGGGCCGCATCGGCCAGGCCGTGGCGCGCCGTGCCCGCGCCTTCGGCCTGCAGATCCACTATCACAACCGCCGCCCGGTGGCGCCCATGATCGCCGAAGAGCTCGGGGCGACCTATTGGGAAAGCCTCGACCAGATGCTGGCGCGGATGGACATCATCTCGGTGAACTGCCCGCATACGCCGGCGACCTATCACCTGCTCTCGGCGCGGCGGCTCAAGCTGATCCGCAAAGAGGCCTATGTCGTCAACACCGCGCGCGGCGAGGTGATCGACGAGGACACGCTGATCAAGCTGATCGAAGCCGGCGATATCGGCGGCGCAGCCCTCGACGTTTATGAGCACGAGCCCGCGGTGAACCCGAAGCTGGTGCGGCTCGCCCGGGCCGGCAAGGTGACGCTGCTGCCGCACATGGGCTCGGCCACCATCGAAGGCCGCGTCGAGATGGGCGAGAAGGTGATCATCAACATCCGAACCTTCCTCGACGCCCACAAGCCGCCGGATCGCGTGCTGCCGAGCATGTTGTAGGAATTCCGTAGCCCGTTGGCTGCATCCGGCTACGGCTCCGCCAAAATATCGAAAACAACCCCATGCACAGTAGCCGGTGCGGCCGGCCAGGCGCATGCTGCAATCACATATTCGGTGTCGTCCCTGCGAAAGCAGGGACCCATAACCACCGAAGTTCATCGTTGGACTGAGATGGAGCTCCAGCCTTCGTCATTGTGAGGGCTGTGGTTATGGGTCCCGGCTCAAGGCCGGGACGACGATGCGGGTCTAGCTCGACTTCGTCTTCCGCCGCGCCTGCTTGCGCCAGTCGGCGACGAACGCCACGAAGGCGGCGAGCGCCGGGGGCGGCTGGCGGCGGCTCGGGTAGTACAGGAACGGCCCGTCGAACGGCGGACACCAGTCGTCGAGCACGCTGACCAGCGCACCGGATTTGATGCCGTAGCGGACATAGCCCTCGAACGTCGCCCAGTAACCGACGCCGTCATGGACCGCGCGCAGCGCGAGGCCGAGATAGGTCGCGGTCAGCTTGGCCGGTGGCGAAATCTTCACCACGCGGCCGCTCTTCTCGAACTCCCAGTCGAACATCACGCCGTTGCTGAAGCGGCTGCGGATGCAGGCATGCGCCAGCAGATCCTTCGGATGCATCGGCCGGCCATGCTTCGCGACATAGTCGCGCGACGCCACCACCGCGTAACGCTGCGGCGCGCCGAGCTGGACGGCAATCATGTCCTGCGCCAGGTGCTCGCCATAGCGCACGCCGGCGTCGAAGCCCTGCCCGACGACGTCGACGAACGCACTCTCGGCAACCACGTCGAGCTCGACCTGCGGATATCGGGCAAGGAACGGTGCGATCATCGGCGCCAGCACCAGATCGACCGCGGGCGGCGGCGCGTTGATGCGCAGCCGCCCCGACGGCTCGGCGCGCAGGCCGCGCACCTCGGTGATCGCGTCGGCGACGTTGACCATGGCCGGCGCGACACGGGCGAGCAGCAGTTCGCCGGCTTCGGTCAGCGCGACGCTGCGGGTGGTGCGGTTCATCAGGCGGACGCCGAGCCGCTCCTCCATGTCGCGCAGGCGCTGACTGAGGCTCGAAACCGAGACGCGGCTCTCCAGCGCGGCACGCCGGAAGTTGCGGGTGCGCGCCACCGCCACGAAGGCGTCGAGGTCGCGAAGGTCGAAATCCTGCATTGTTCGATATAGTGAACAACCCATTCTGGATTGTCCAGCTTATCCCGGAAGCCGGATCGGCCCATATCGGCGGCGTCATCTGGCGGCGGATCCTCCGCCGCAACATTCTTGGGAACACCACCATGGACACACGCAAACTCGGTTCCACCGGTCCGGCGGTTTCGCTGATCGGCCTCGGCTGCATGGGCATGTCCGACTTCTACGGCCCGAGCGACCGCAGCGAGAGCATCGCCACCATCCATGCCGCGCTCGAGGCCGGCATCACGCTGCTCGACACCGGCGACTTCTACGGCATGGGCCACAATGAGATGCTGATCGGCGAGGCGCTGAAGGGCCGCAGCCGCGACAATCTCGTGATCAGCGTCAAGTTCGGCGCGCTGCGCGATCGCAACTACGGCTTCCTCGGTTATGACTGCCGGCCCAATGCCGTGAAGAATTTCGTCGCCTATTCGCTGCAGCGGCTCGGCGTCGATCACATCGACACCTATCGCCCGGCGCGGCTCGACCCCAACGTGCCGATCGAGGAGACGGTCGGCGCGATGGCCGACATGATCAAGGCCGGCTGGATCAGGCATATCGGACTGTCGGAAGTTGGTTCCGACACCATCCGCCGCGCCCACAAGGTGCATCCGATCGCCGATCTGCAGATCGAATACTCGCTGATCTCGCGCGGCATCGAGACCGACATCCTGAAGACCTGCCGCGAGCTCGGCATCGGTATCACCGCCTACGGTGTGCTGGCGCGCGGGCTGATCAGCGGGCACTGGTCGAAGAACCAGGCCGGCGCAAAGGATTTCCGCCTGATGAGCCCGCGCTTCCAGGCCGGCAACATCGACACCAACCTTGCGCTCGCCGATCGGCTGCGCACCATCGCCGGCGAGATCGGCGCCTCTCCGGCGCAGGTCGCGATCGCCTGGGTCGCGGCGCAGGGTAACGACATCGTGCCGCTGGTCGGGGCGCGGCGTCGCGAGCGGCTGACCGAGGCACTCGGCACGCGCGATGTGAAGCTGACCGCGGCGCATCTTGCCACACTCGCCGAAGCGTTTCCGCCGGGCGCTGCCGCCGGCGGCCGCTATCCGGAGGAGCATCTGCGGCACATGGACAGCGAGAAGCCCGCGACCGCGTCCTGAACTTTACCGATGCCCGCTCAAATCGGTGATGTCAGGTGCATCACCATTGAGCGGGTTCTGCGGATCGCGCGCGTAGCGCAGGGTTTCGAACCGCATCGCGCGCGCATCCACCATCAGGAGGCGGCCGACCAGGCCTTCGCCGAAGCCGACGATCTCGCGGATCGCCTCCAGCGCCATCATCGATCCCATGAGGCCGGCCAGCGCCCCCATCACGCCGGCCTCGGCGCAGGCCGGTACCGTGCCCGGCGGCGGCGCCTCCGGGAACAGGCAGCGATAGGTCGGGTTGAAGGCGCCGTCCGCATTCTTCTCATGCGCGCGGATCGTGGTCAGCGAACCGTCGAACTGGCCTAGCGCCGCGGTGATCAGCGGCCGCTTCGCGAGGAAGCAGGCATCGGCGACGAGGTAGCGCGTTTCGAAATTATCGGAGCCGTCGAGCACGAGATCGTAATTTCCGATCAGCGCCATCGCATTGTCGGCGGTGAGCCGCATGGGATGCGCCTCGAAGGTCACATGCGGGTTGAGCGCGTGGATCTGTGCCGCCGCGCTGTCGACCTTGCGCTTGCCGATATCGGACGTCGTATGGATGATCTGGCGCTGCAGATTGGACAGCGAGACAATATCGTCATCGATCACGCCGAGCCGGCCGACGCCGGCGGCGGCCAGATACATCAGCACCGGCGCGCCAAGACCGCCCGCGCCGATCACCAGCACCGACGCGCTTTTCAGCGCATTCTGGCCGGGGCCACCCACCTCGCGCAGCACGATGTGGCGGGCGTAACGTTCGAGTTCGTCGGCACTCAGCATCTTGATGTCCTGCGCGCTGTTCCCTGAACCGGAGCGCGGTTGTTGCCGACCAAGCAGATGTGCTTAATTGCGTGGACGTCAATGGTATCAGTCATTTCCCCCGGATTTGTCATGAGATTGGTGCTTTCGGCAACATTGATGGTCGCGGCCATGACGGTCGGCGCTGCGCAGGCCCAGTTGACGCCGCCGACCACGGCCGGGGCCAAGCCGAAGACGGTGACGACGGTGCCGGTTCGCCCCGCTTTGCAGAAACCCGAGGATACCGCGAATGCGATGGCGCAGGCCGAGCGGCTGGCGCTGCAATCGGATCTCGCCTGGGTCGGCGAATATAACGGCGCGATATCAGGCGACGTCAGCGAGCGCATGGTCAATGCGATCAAGGAATTCCAGAAGAACCGCGGCGGCAAGCCGACCGGCGTGCTGAACCCGCAGGAACGCGGCGTGCTCGCCGACACCGCGCGGCGGAAGCAGGAAAGCGTCGGCTGGAGGGTCGTCACCGAGCCTGCCACCGGCGCGCGGCTCGGCATTCCCACCAAACTGGTGCCGCAGCTCACCAGCGATGCGTCCGGCGCCAAATGGACCTCGCCGACCGGCACCGTCCAGGTGCAGCTCGCCCGGCGCAAGGAAGCGAGCCCGACCACCGCAAAGCTTGCCGAGCAGGAAAAGAAGGAGCCGGCCGGCCGCACCTTCGACTACACCGTGGTGAAGCCGGATTTCTTTGTGCTCTCGGGCATGCAAGGGCTGAAGAAGTTCTATCTGCGCGGCACCCTGAAGGGTGATGAGGTTCGCATCCTCACCATTCTCTATGACCAGGCGATGCAGACCACCGTCGAGCCGGTGGTGATCGCGATGTCGAGCGCCTTCAACGCATTTCCATCAGGCGTGCAGGCCGGTCCGCCGCCGCGCAAGACCGTCGAATACGCCACCGGCGTCGTGGTCAGTGACGATGGCGCTATCATCACCGATCGCATTGCGACCGACGATTGCATCGCGCTGACGATCCCGGGCTACGGCAACGCCGATCGGGTCGCCGCGGACAAGGAGCACGATCTCGCTCTGCTGCGCATCTATGGCGCGCGCGGGCTGAAGCCGCTCAACATCGCAGGCCAGGCGACGCAGACCGCGTTCGACATCACCGGCATCGCCGATCCGCAGAACCAGGGCGGCGGCGCGGCCGCAAGCAGCGTCAAGGCCTCGGTTGCGCAACTCGGCGGCGGCGATCAGGCGCTGTCACCACCGCCGGCGATCGGGTTCTCCGGCGCGGTAGCGCTCGACGGCGGCGGCAAGTTTGCCGGCATCGCGGTGCTGAAGCCGGTCGTCGTCGCAGGCCCAGCCAATGCGGCACCGCCGGCGCAGGCGGCTTTGGTGCCGGCCGACACGGTGCGCAATTTCCTGAAGGCGCACGGCGTCAACGCGTCGGGCGAATCCGCCGACGCCAAGGCGGCCGTGGTCCGCGTGATCTGCGTCAGGAAGTAGGCCGCTGTCATCGCCCGCGAAGGCGGGCGATCC
>DASVOL010000665.1:0-4413 GCA_036383375.1 Bradyrhizobium sp.
GTCCGACGAACTCAACAAGAACCAGAAATTCCCCGAAAAGAAGAAGGCCGAGATCCTGCAGAAGCTTCAGCAGGAGATCGTCCTGGTTGAAGCCGAGGCTGAAGAATTCGGGCTCAATCCACCAAAGGACGAGCATGACGATCCGCCCTTGCTCAATGGCTTTCGGGATGGGGCGGAAAAGGACTTCATGCGCGAGGAAATCGCGAAATGGTCGGCTACGAGGATGCTGATCTTCGACAAGATAAAGGAGGCGCAGACCCCCACCAAAGACACCACGTGGTCCGACGCCGCCGATGTCGTGCTAGCTGGGTTCGTCGGCTTGAGGGCAATCAACAGCAGCTTCATCGACAAGCTTTGTAACGAACTCCTTTGCGCGGAGAGAATAGAGGCGACCAAAGGCGTTCCCGATAATTCCGCTGCGTAAGGCAAAGCGCGGGCATCCGGGCCAGCGCCTGGGGGCAACACGCGCCGCCCCCAAGCGCCCGCTCGTTACAACGTCATCTGCATCGGTTCGGGATAGTAGTGGAAGCCCTCGCCGGCCTTGGCGACATGGCCGTAGCCGGGCCAGGCGAAGTGATAGGACATGACAGGCGTCTTGTTCGCGGCCAGCATCTCCAGCAGCTTGACCCGCGAGTTCGCCGCCTGCTTCGGATCGGTGTCGTAGGAGAACTCCATCCGCGGCCGCTCCAAGAGCAGCACCGCGTGATGCGAGAGATCGCCAAGGAAGGCAAAGGACTTGCCGCCCGAGCTCACCATGAAGATGGAGTGGCCCACGGTGTGGCCGGGCGCTGCGATCGCCGTCACGCCGGGCAGGAATTCCTGGCCATCCTTGAAGAACACGATGCGGTCGCGCACCGGCAGCAGGTTCTTGCGGGCGTGCACGATAAAGTCCTTCAACGGACTGCCCATCTTGCCTTCGTCGGTCCAGAAATCGAGATCGCTCTGCGCGATGTAGTACTGCGCATTCGGGAACAGCGGCTTGTTGTCGGCATCGACAATGCCGCCGATATGATCGATGTGTGCGTGCGACAGCACGACAGCGTCGATGTCTCCCGGCTTGATGCCGGCTTCCTGCATGCTCTTCTGTTGCCGGCCGGTGGTCGGACCGAAAGCCTTCGAGGTGCCCATGCCGGTGTCGAACAGGATCAGCCGGTCGCCCATGTTGACGATCGGCGAGTTCTGTTCGAGCACGACATTATCGGGCGAGAGGAAATTGTCGGAGAGCATCTTCTTCACTTCTTCCTTCGGCACGCCGGTGAAGGTGCCGGAAGGGTCGCCGAGCGGAAGCGGGCCGTCGGAGACGACGGTCACTTCGGCATCGCCGAGAACGAAGCGGTGCCAATAGGGTGTCTGCGTGCCGAGCTTCGGCGCGCGTGCCTGCGCAGTACTGCCGAGGAGTGTGCTGGCGCCGAGACCGGCACCGAGCGCGAGCAAGGATCGTCGTGAGACATTGAGCGTCATAACGTCTTCCTCCACAATTTTTATGATGTTTTCGCGTTGTCGCCCGCGTCAGCCCGCCGCTTGACCTGACGCAGGCAAGCGGATGCTGCCTTCGCCTGCGCAAGCTGGCAAGTAGAATAAGGCGAACGCACACGCACCCGTAGGCTGGCTGAATTTCAGCCAGCCTGTGCGGCGCACAAGGGGGGAGGATTATTTCGCGGCGCGCTTCTTCTCGATGGTATCCCAGATCATCGCTGCGACATCCGGACCGTTGAGCCGCTGAATGGCGCGGATGCCGGTCGGCGAGGTGACGTTGATCTCGGTCAAATTGCCGTCGATCACGTCGATGCCGACGAACAGCAGGCCGCGTTCGCGTAGCGCAGGCCCGAGCGTCGCGCAGATTTCGCGCTCGCGATCCGAGAGCTCGGTCGCCTTCGCCGCACCGCCGCGCACCATGTTGGAGCGCAGATCGTCCGCCGCCGGCACGCGGTTGACGGCGCCGGCGAATTCGCCGTCGACCAGGATGATGCGCTTGTCGCCGTGCTTCACCTCAGGGAGGAAGCGCTGGATCACCCAGGGCTCCTTGAAGGTGACCGAGAACATGTCAAACAGCGAGCCGAAGTTCATGTCCTGCGGCATCACGCGGAATACCGCGGCGCCGCCGTGGCCGTGCAGCGGCTTCATCACGACGGCGCCGTGCTGGTCGCGGAATGCGTTGATCTCGTCGAGGTCGCGCGAGATCAGGGTCGGCGGCATCAGCTGCGGGAAATTCATCACGAACAGCTTTTCCGGCGCGTTGCGCACGCTGGCCGGATCGTTGACGACCAGCGTCTTCGGATGGATGCGCTCCAAAAAGTGCGTCGAGGTGATGTAGGCGAGGTCGAACGGCGGGTCCTGCCGCAGCAGCACGACGTCGAAGCCGTTGAGGGCCTCGCGCTTCGGCTCGCCCAGCGTGAAGTGATCGCCGACCTCGTCGCGCACGGTGAGCGACTGTACCGGCGCCACCAGCTCCTCGCCGCGCAGCGACAGCTTGTCGGGCGTGTAGTAGGAAATGCCGTGGCCGCGCTTCTGCGCCTCGAGCAGCAGCGCGAAGGTCGAATCGCCGCGGATGTTGATGCGCGCGATGGGATCCATCTGGACGGCGATCTTCAATTTCATAAGCGTGTCCCGCGAGGTCTGAGGGTAACTTTAAGGGCTTGCGTCGAATGCCGCTAACAGATGGCGCGGCAGGCTCTTCGGCGCAATCAGCACGGCGTCGAATCTGAGATCAAATTCGGCATGTTCGGGATGCGCCATCAGCCAGGCCTGGGCGGCATTGACGATGCGCTGCTGCTGGCGCGGCGTCACCGCATAGGCGGCCTCATCCAGGCTGGCCCGGGCCTTGACCTCGACGAAGGCGACGAGGTTGCGCCGGCGCACCACCAGGTCGATCTCGCCATAGGGGGTGCGGAAGCGTCTCGCCAGGATGCGATAGCCCTTGGCGATCAGGAGGGCCGCGGCGCGGCTTTCGGCCGAGATGCCGGTGCGGAATGCGGCGACGCGTTCAGGGGACGCGCTGTCAGTCTTCGCCATCGCCGTCCCCGATGGTCTTCGCGAGCTCGAGGGCGCGGGCGTAGACCTCGCGGCGCGGCCGGCCCGACAGCTCGACTGCGTGCGCCACCGCATCCTTGACGCTGCCGCGGGCGAGCTGCACGCGCAACAAATCGTCGAGTGCGTCCTGGCCCATCACACCGGCATCGTCAGGCGGCGGCCCGATGACGAGCACGAACTCGCCGCGCGTCTCCAGCGCGTCCGCGCCTGCCGCAAGCTCGCCGACCGGCGCGCGCTTGACCTCCTCGTGCAGCTTGGTCAGCTCGCGGCAGATCGCCGCATCGCGTCCAGCCATGATCGCGGCGAGGTCGCGCAGCGTGTCCTGCACGCGATTGCCGGATTCGAACATCACCAGCGTCGAATCGATCCGGGCGAGCTCGCTGAGCCGCGCGCGGCGCGCGTGCTCCTTGGCCGGCAAAAATCCCTCGAAGAAGAACCGGTCGGTCGGCAGTGCCGCCACCGACAGCGCAGTCAGCACCGACGACGGCCCCGGCACCGCGATGACGGCATGCCCGGCGGCGCAGACCTCGCGCACCAGCTTGAATCCGGGATCGGAGATCAATGGCGTGCCGGCGTCCGAGACCAGTGCGATGGCCGCACCCTGGGCCAACCGTTCGAGGATCTTGGGCCGGGCCTGCGCTGCATTGTGCTCGTGGTAGAGCGCCAGCTCGGCGGTGATGGCGTAACGTTCAGTCAGCCGGCGCGTAATCCTGGTGTCCTCGCAGGCGATGACGTCGACACCGGCCAGCGTCTCTAGCGCGCGCAGGGTGATGTCGGCGAGATTTCCGATCGGGGTCGCGACCAGATGGAGCCCTGGCCTGGCCCTTGGCGCCGCGAGCTGTTGGCCGCCAATCGAAAAGGTTTTGGCCGCAGCGCCCGTCGAGGCATCCGAATGGTGGAGGGAACTGGCTTTTGCGCGCATAATGGCAATCTAGAGCGTTTTCGAGCGAAGTGGATATAGGCTCTAGCGGGATGGCGGCGCTCGCGCCACATCGGCAAATGGCGGTGACGGAACGCCGCCTGAGGGGAGGGAAATGGAGGCCGCGGCACCGGCGCCGCGGGGCCATAATCCTTTTGTTTTAGTTAACTATTCGCCGACAATATGCCCAAATCCACCCGCCTCATCAGAGCTGGATGGAGTCCTGGCCGATCCTGGTCGGTCAAGAGAAGAGAGACGATGGCAGGCCCGCATCACCGTACGTCCCCGCCGTCGGGCACGACCCGGCGGACCGCGCTTGGCCTGATCGTGGGCGCGCCGCTGCTGACCGCCTGTTCCGGCATCCAGCAGAGTTTGAGCCAGTTTTCCAGCAGCAACCAGGACCTTCCCGCCGGTCCTGCCGGCCCGCAGCAACAGCCGCAAGCGGTCGGCACCGGGCAGGTCAA
>DASVOL010000666.1:0-3550 GCA_036383375.1 Bradyrhizobium sp.
GACGCGGCAGCCGGCCTGGCGCAGCGAGGCGGCCGAGCCCTTGCCGACGTCGCCGAAGCCCGCGACCATCGCCACCTTGCCCGACAGCATCACGTCGGTGCCGCGGCGGATGCCGTCGACCAGCGACTCGCGGCAGCCATAGAGGTTGTCGAACTTCGACTTGGTGACGCTGTCGTTGACGTTGATCGCCGGGAACAGCAGCGTGCCCTTGTTGGCCATCTCGTACAGGCGATGCACGCCCGTGGTGGTCTCTTCCGAGACGCCCTGGATGTTCTTGGCGATCTCGGCGAAGTAGCCCTTCGGCTTCTCCTTCAAGAGACGCTTGACCAGCGCGTAGAAGATCTCCTCTTCCTCGGAGGTCGGCTTGTCGAGGAAGGCGGTGTCGCCCTGCTCGGCCCGGTAACCGGCATGCACGAGCATGGTGGCGTCGCCGCCGTCATCGAGGATCATGTTCGGCGTGCCGCCGCCATGCCAGTCGAACAGTTTTGCGGTGTAGTCCCAGTACTCGGTCAACGTCTCGCCCTTCACGGCGAACACCGGAATGCCGGCGGCGGCGATCGCGGCGGCGGCGTGATCCTGGGTCGAGTAGATGTTGCAGGAGACCCAGCGGATGTCGGCGCCGAGCGCAGCCAGCGTCTCGATCAGCACAGCGGTCTGGATCGTCATGTGCAGCGAGCCGGCGATGCGCGCGCCCTTCAGCGGCTGCTTGGGGCCGAACTCCTCGCGGGTCGCCATCAGGCCGGGCATCTCGGTCTCGGCCAGCGAGATCTCCTTGCGGCCGAAATCGGCGAGCGCAATGTCCTTGACGATATAGTCGGTGAAGCCGGGCTTCGTGGGGGCGTTCATTTGAGCGTCCTGTTGTTGAACTGGTCATTCCGGGGCGCCGCGCAGCGGCGAACCCGGAATCTCGATCGGATGAAGGAAGGTCTCCGGTTCGCTCGCAGTCGCAAGCGTCCCGGCATGTAGCAAGCGTCAGAGCGCGCGCTTCAGCGGCTCGACGAGATCGGTCTTCTCCCAGGAGAAGCCGCCCTCGTTGTCCGGCGTGCGGCCGAAATGGCCGTAGGCCGAGGTCCGCGCGTAGATCGGGCGGTTGAGATCGAGATGGGTGCGGATGCCGCGCGGCGTCAGATCCATCGCCTTGGCTGCCGCCTTCTCGAGCTCGTCCTCCGACACCTTACCGGTGCCGTGGGTGTCGATGTAGATCGACAGCGGACGCGCCACGCCGATCGCGTAAGCGAGCTGCAACGTGCAGCGGTCGGCGAGACCGGCCGCGACGATGTTCTTGGCGACATAGCGTGCGGCATAGGCGGCCGAGCGGTCGACCTTGGTCGGATCCTTGCCGGAGAACGCGCCGCCGCCATGCGGAGCCGCACCGCCGTAGGTATCGACGATGATCTTGCGCCCGGTCAGGCCGGAGTCGCCGTCGGGACCGCCGATGAAGAACTTGCCGGTCGGATTGATGTGCCAGATCGTCTTGCCGTTGATCCACTCCTTCGGCAGCGCCTCGCGCACATAGGGCTCGACGATGTCGCGGATCTGGCTGGAGGTGAGGTCTTCGACCAGATGCTGGTGCGACACCACGATCTCGCGGACGCCGACCGGCTTGCCGTTCTCGTATTGCACGGTGACCTGGCTCTTGGAGTCCGGACCCAGCACCTTCTCCTTGCCGGAGTGGCGCGCTTCGGAGATCAGGCGCAGGATCTTGTGGGCGTAGAAGATCGGCGCCGGCATCAGGTCCGGCGTCTCGTTGGTGGCGTAACCGAACATGATGCCCTGGTCGCCGGCACCCTCTTCCTTGACCTCGCCGGGCTGCAGCGCGTCGACGCCCTGCGCGATATCGGCCGACTGCGGATGCAGCAGGATCTCGATGTCGCAGGTCTTCCAGTGGAAGCCGTCCTGCTCGTAGCCGATGTCCTTGATCGCGGAGCGAACCACGCCCTCGATCTGCTCGTTGGTGACCGAGGCCGGACCGCGCGTTTCGCCGGCGATCACCACCTTGTTGGTGGTCGCGAGCGTTTCGCACGCCGCGCGGATCTGCCACGGGTCGATGCCCGCCTTCGGCCCCTCGCGATAGAACAGATCGACGATCTCATCCGAGATGCGATCGCAGACCTTGTCCGGATGGCCTTCCGAGACCGACTCGCTGGTGAAGAGATAAGACGCGCGCATCAAGCAAACCCCTTGTTTCGTCGAAGTCCGACGTTGGTTGGTGAATATGTCCCCGGAATGTCAGTCTCGTCGCCGCGAGATGACGTAGGATTCGTCGTAAAACCACAGCCCGTTGTGTTTACGGAGAACCTCGCGTGTGGCCTCGAGAGCTCGTCCGTTTTCGGTCGTTTCAGTCAACCGCTCATCTTCGATCTGCGCGACATACACGGCTGCATTCCACGCGGCGAAGGCGGTCGAGGTTCCGATCGAGCCGGTCACCTCATTAGGCAGCGCTTCCATATCATATCGGAAGATCGAACGGTTATCGGCGTAAGCGTTGAAGTTCAGCTCGCGGCCGGCCGAACCCAGCTCGTATTTCACCGCGCGCAGTATCTCATGACGGCTGACGGCGAAAGGATTTTCTCCGGGCCAGACGGCTTGAATGATTTCAAGTCCGGGATCGCTTCCGTGGGAGTGGATTCCTATCAGCCGCCCACCGCCGCGCAGCGCGCGGGCCAGCGGCGCAATGATCCGCTTGGCGCGGAAATTCACCGAGGATTTGGCGCGATAGGGCTGCGAGGCGATCACCAGGTCGAAATTCGCCTCGGTCCGACCGGCGCGGGGAATGATGGAATCGAGCAGGAACCGGTGATCGTCGCGGTACAGCACCAGCGCCACTGGCCGCTCATAGATCGGCATCGCATTGCCGGGGCTGAGATTGGCCCGCCAGTTCTGCTCCAGGAAGGGACCGAGTTCCGCGATCTGGGTCTCGAATTCGCCGGAGGAAGCGCCGCGGAGGGCCACCTCGTGCCAGATCATGCTAGCGGCCGCCGCGGAGTTCTTGGGCGTCAGCCAGGGCGCCTCGGCATAATACATGTTGGTGAACACGAAGACGCTCGCCGGATGCTCGAATAGGCGGTCGGGGACCTTGTCGAGGGTGAGACGGACGTCCTCCAGGCTCAGTTCCTTGCCGGCAACATAGAACGGCATATGTGGGAAGCGGCCATGCATGGCACGCAGGACCCGCGCCAGCACCGTGCCGTCGCCCATCCCGGCATCGAACACCCGCAACGCTGGCGGCCGGGGGTGGATCGCGGCCAGTTCCAGCGCGACCCGGTCGGCGATCACCCGCTTCTCGCTGCAGGTGTGCACGAACAGCAGATAGCGCTGGCGGTTCTCGAAAAACCGGAAATTGCCCCTCGGATCGTGTTTTTCCGGCGGCACCACGAGGCCGCGCGGCGGCGCCACGCCGCCCGGCGTTGAGGTCGCGATGAACGCATTGATGCGGTCGAGCGTATCGATGGTGATGCGCTTGCCCTCGCGCAGCCGGTGCACCAGCTTGCCGTCGTTGACGGCACGGCGGCCGAACGTCGTCTCCGCCATGTCGGAGTGACGGCAGAAA
>DASVOL010000667.1:0-1575 GCA_036383375.1 Bradyrhizobium sp.
TTCGGCGTTCACGAGGTCGCTGCGCGACGTGTTCGATACGCCCGATCTTGCGGCGATGGACGATGCGATCGCGGACGGCACATTTGAACTCTTGCCGGGGACGCCCGAGCCGCTGGCCTTGTTCCGTGCCGCGCGCGTCGACTACTCGCTGCGCCGGCTCTATCACTACACCGGCACCGATCCCGAGCACTTCCAGAATTTCGTGATCTTCACCAACTACCAGTTCTATGTCGACGCCTTCGCGCAGTCGAGCCTGCAGCGTCTCGCCGCGGGTGAAGCGGGCCTCGAGGCGTTCGTCGCGCCCGGCAATGTGATCACGCGCAGCGCGCTGGCGGGCGGCGGCACCATCGGGACCGCATCGGAGCGCGTGCCGCAGATGCCGGCGTTTCATCTCGTCGAACCCGGCTATCGCGGCATCACCCTGATCAATATCGGGATCGGTCCGTCGAACGCGCGCAACATCACCGATCACGTCGCGGTGCTGCGACCGCATGCCTGGCTGATGATCGGGCATTGCGCCGGCTTACGCAACACGCAGCGGCTCGGCGATTACGTGCTGGCGCATGGCTATGTCCGCGAGGATCACGTGCTCGATCACGAGCTGCCGCTGTGGGTGCCGATCCCCGCGCTCGCCGAGATGCAGGTCGCGCTGGAGGAGGCGGTCGGCGAGGTGACCGGGCTCACCGGCTTCGAGCTCAAGCGGCTGATGCGCACCGGCACGGTCGCGAGCGTCGACAACCGCAATTGGGAGATCAGCGGGCCGCAGGTGATCCGGCGGATGTCGCAATCGCGCTCCATCGCGCTCGACATGGAATCGGCGACGATCGCCGCCAACGGCTATCGCTTCCGCGTGCCCTACGGCACGCTGCTATGCGTCTCTGACAAGCCGCTGCATGGCGAGATCAAGCTGGCGGGCATGGCGAGCGAATTCTATCGCCAGCGCGTCGGCCAGCATCTTCAGATCGGGCTGAAGGCGCTGGAGCGGCTCAAGCAGCAGGAATCCGAGCGGCTGCATTCGCGCAAGCTGCGCAGCTTCGCCGAGGTCGCGTTTCAGTGACGCCGCGCCGGGCGCGCGGCGATCACGCCGCGACGCTCTTCCACAATTGCATCTCGCTGCCGATCGCGGCCTTGACCTGCGGGCGCGTCTGGATGCGTCCGAGATAGGCGGCCAGCGGCGGCCATTCGGCCACATCGACGCCGGCGGCGCGAAGCAACAACAGAGCCCAGGCGAGATACGCGTCCGCTACCGTGAAGCGGTTACCGACCAGAAATTCGCGGTCGGCAAGATGCGCCGATGGCACCGACAAGGTCTGTCCGATCCTGGCACGCGGCTTGGCGAGCGATGCATCGTCCTTGTACCAGAAGGTCGGAAACAAAAATCCCTTGTGGATCTCGGTGCCGATGAAGCTGAGCCATTCCTGCAAGCGGTAGCGGTCCGGATGGCCGGCCGGCGGCGCGAGGCCGAGTTCGGGCTTGAGGTCAGCGATATACTGCAAGACCGCCGCGCTCTCCGTCAGCCGCTCGCCGTTCTCGAGCACCAGCACCGGCACTGCGCCCTTCGGCGCGACGGCGCGG
>DASVOL010000668.1:0-14321 GCA_036383375.1 Bradyrhizobium sp.
ATCACCACCAACGAAATCTTGCAGCGGGGAATGGGCGAACTGAACCCGTTCATGTGGCTCACCCAGGAGTGGCTGGGTGAATGGTGGCTCGTTGCCAAACTAGGTCTAACCTACCTCGTGATGTGGTTGCTTTGGCACGGCAACAGCGAACGCCAAATGGCTTACGTGGTCGCCCTCATTGCGCTGCCCGTCTACAACAATCTGTTCATCCTCGCAGGCACCAATTGAGCTGACCCTGCGGTTGTGTTGACGAGCCGCCGGTCGCGCTGCTTGGCAGAGTGCAGAGGCTCAGTTGTTTCACAATGGACACTGCCAGGCGCGGTTCTGATGATGGACTGGTCCTACTATCTCGTCGGCGTTGCCGTCGTCCTGCTCCTCGTCGCCTATCGCCTGCATGGCGGGCTGTACAGGAAGGACAAGCTGCGCGACGAGCGACTGAATCGGCTGATCGATGAACGCATCGATCGCCTGGACTTCAAGCGCGACAACAAGCACCAGCCGTCAGAGCCATGAAGACCGGCCGGCCACGCCTCGTCGCGCGCAGCTTCAGTCAGCCGAGATCGACCGTCGACCGCAGCAGCCCCGCCAACTCGTCGGAGAATACGGCAGGTCCGAGCCTGGCGAAGCGGGCTTTGACGCTGGCGAACCGTTCGAAGCAAGGTTCTTCGACGCAGTTGCCGACGCGGTCCGCTGCTGCAAATCTCTTGATGATCCCGTGAACGCCGACCGTGCTGCCGCCGATGTTGCCTTCAAACCGAAGTGCCTGGGCATCGAGTCCTCCATCCAGATCGACACGGCTTGTGCCGCGCATGGTGCTTGAGCCAAGCCGAGCATGTATTCGCGGCTCAATTAAAGAGCCTCGCCTGGATTACCCACAACGTTTCACGGAACGCCGTAGTCTTCCGGGCTCCATGCGAATTGGATGATATGCGTCATCTCAGTATGCGTTACGCGACGCAACGCGCAAACCTGCCGCTGGAAGCCAGCGGCGGACCGCTCGCCAATCACGCTTGCGCTGGTCTCGAGCGCGCCTCGGATGTCGGCGATCATCCGGCGTAGCTGGTTGATACCGACGGCAGCCGGGAACAGCCGGACGCCCTGTGCATTGGCAGGAATCGTGGGATCATCCCCGTAGCATCCCCCATCCCTTGCCTTGTTTCTGTCCTTGCAGCCCGAAATGCGGTATGCAGAATGCGGGATGGGACTCAGCCAATGACCTATTTGATCCTTGCCCGGGATGGCACCAGTCAAATCGTGCTGAAGCGCGACAGCGAAGACGCGGCCGAGAAGAAGGCGCGCGAGCTGAAGGAGATGGGTTGGTTCGAGGTCGAGGTCCGCGAGGACAAGGCCGGCCACCCGGTCGCGGGCACGGTGATCGATCGGCCCAGCACCCTTCAGTAGCGCCTGCCCGTCACTGACGTCGTACCCTGATGACGTCTTGATGAACCTTTGCCGGACGCCCCTTACACATGTTGTGAGGAGCCTACGATGTCCGACACAGCCCATTATCGCTTCCAGTCCGATCAGGCGCGACGGCTGGCCCGCCAGGTCACCGACGCCACCGTACGTGAAAAGCTGCTCGAAATGGCCGAGGAGTACGGCCGCTACGCCGACCAGATCGAGGCCCGCAGCGTCGAACCGTCACCTGCCCAGGCGATGGCTCACTAGGCTGCACCCGGCCGCTCCCGCCGGCACACCGGGCCGATCGCGGTCAGCAAGCACCTTGCGGGACCGACGACCCAAGCTTTCAGGTCTCCTGACGCACCTTCTCAAGCCTGCCGCCAAACCGCGCGAAAGCACCTGAGGATTTGTTCGGAACATTATGCGCTCTCACGCGATTTTCCCCGCATGAGGGTCCGCGAAGCCAACCGCAATTTACTCCTTCTGGGCAGCTTCACGTTGCTGAGCGTAGCCGCTGCCGGCATCGTCGCCCTGCTCGATCCTGCCCCCGCGCCGGCCAGCGCCGCGCCCCGGCCGGCTGCGAATCAGGCGCCGGCCCCAGGCCAGGCACTGAGCCAGACGCCGGTCCGGATCGTCGGTATCCCGTTCGTCCCGAACACCAATCCCCGCCAGCGCTGACTGTGCTCGCATACAGGTCACGTCACAATTTTGTCACCGTGCCTGCAAAACAGGCGTCTTCGTCAACCATCATGATGGCGAGTGCTTGATTCCCCGGGGTTGCTCTGCTGCAATCCGCGCGCTCAAGGTGCGCCATGAAGTGGATGAAGGAACGCGATCTCCTGATCGCGCAGACAATGGCTTTCGTACAGTCGGTGAAGGGCAAGCTGCCCGACGCCGAGCTGCCGGCGGCTGCCCCGCGGGCCGTGCCGCCAGCACCTGCCCCGCTGCCCACCACCGCCGCGGCCGTGGTCGAGGCAACCTTTGAGGCAAGGCCGGCCTTGGAGGCAAAGCCTGCCTTTGAGACAAAGCCGGACTTGGAGACAAAGCCGGCCTTGGAGGCAAAGCCCGCCTTTGAGACAAGGCCCGCCCCGGAGATCAAGCCGGCCGCCGAGGCCCAAAGGGTGGTCATGCCGCCGCCGCTTCCGGTGCCGACGGTCCTCGAAGGCCTGCCCCCCACGCCGCCACCCTTGACGGTGACCGTCGTGGAGGTCCCGCCGCCACCGGCGCAGCCGCCGCAATTCGCCAAGCTCGACATCAGCGGCGACTTCGGATCCGAGGTGCGGGAACGTGTTGCCAATTTCCGCGCGCAGCAGCAGCGCTTCCTCAGGGAGCGCGAGGAATATTGCACGACGACCATGGCCAAGGTCCGCGCCGCGATCCGCGACCACAGCGAGCTGCCCCGCTCCGGCAAGTAACCGGCGCCCTCCAAGCTCTGGCCGTTCGCTGAGCTTCAGCCCCGCGCGCCCGATTTCACCGGCTCGGTCAGGAAGCGTCCGCTCGATCGCATCGGCGCAGGCTCTTCCATGGCATCATCGGCAGGCTGCTTGTCTTCCAGCATCGATCGCAAGCCTGTCATCGCCTGGGTCATGCGCTCGGCGAACTTGGCCGCGGCGCCATCGAGGAACGCCCTGTCCTTCGGCTTCGGCCTGGCGATCCGCAGCTCGAAACGGGACGTTCCGTCGGGGCCGTCGAGAACGGCCCGGGTCATGATGATGCGCGGCGCTCCGGGCACCGGCAGCGTGATCCCGACCGTGAAGTAGTCGTCCGGACGCCAGTCGAGCGTCTCCTCGACGTTGGTGTGGTTGCCGTGCGCGCAATGATTTTTGGTGCCGACACCGCGTCGCCCCTTGCCTGACTCCTCGACGATGTCGTCGGCGTCCCACCATTTCCGCCATTGGCCGGGCACGGTGATGAACTCCCACACTGTCTGCCGCGGCGCGGCGATGTCGAACTCCAGGATCGCGTAGGCATCTTCGCGCGTCACCTCCATCCGGGTTTGCGCGTCGTCGTGCTGCCACGCCGCTTCGAGATCGCGCGCCCACAGCGTCACATCGCCGATGATGTCGATGGTCTCCTGATGCGGGATGAGACCTTGCGCCACCGGATCGACGCCCATGGCGCGGATCGCCGCGTCGCTGTAGAGCGCGTAGGCCCGTCCGCCGAGCTTCTCGCCCACGGTGTTCTTGAGCAGCCGGTGGACCAGAATGACGTCGCGTCCGGCGAGCTCTTCCCTGCCGCCCATCTTCTGCTTCACCATCTCGCCATGATGGACCACGAACTTGAAATCGAGATCGCCCATTGCGACGCAGGCCTTGCACTCGCAGGTCGAGGCCTGGCGAACGTCGCGCAGCCGTCGGCGGAATTTGAGATAGGCGCTCTCGATCGCGTCCTGCAGCAGCGAGCCGTCGATTGTCCCGGTCGAGTAGACGAAGGCCGCGTCGCCCTCGAATTTGGCGAGGCGAAACGGCGGGCGCAGCCCCTTCACCACCACGTCCATGAAATCGGCGATGATGTCCTGCGCATGGTCGAGCTCGACCGCTGCGAGGAAGTTGGTATAGCCGGAAATGTCGGCAATCGCGAAATATGCCGCTTCAGCCTTCGGAAGCATGGGGACCTCCAGCGCAACCGGGTCGTGAATACGGAGTTTGTAATACCACACAGAAGGGAGACAACATGAAATTCGTTGCTGCCGCATTGGCACTGCTTGGCTGGCTTGTCTGCTTCAATTCCGCAAGCGCGCAGGAAACCGCCGCGAAAACAACCCCGACGACGAAAATCCTTGCCATCGGGACCATCAATCCCGGCTTTGAACAATCGCAGGTGCGAGCCGTTCTGCCGGAGGAAGTTCGCGAGACCGTCGATCTCTACCTCAATGGCAAGATCGAGCAGTGGTACTCGCTCCAGGGAAGGCCGGGCGTGGCCTTCATCATCAACGTCACCGATCCGGCGGCCGCTCACGAGATGCTCGAAAAACTGCCGCTGGGCAAAGCCCATATGATGAGCTTCGAACTGATCCCCATTGGCCCGCTCAACCCGCTCCGCTTCTTGCAGGGCATGCAGCCGAAGCCTTGATCTGCACCGCAGTGCCCGGACGTCCGGCGCGCGGGCGCAAAGCATGACCCGGAAAAGCGCGCCGCGGCTTTCCGAAACAGCATGCTCAAGCAAGAAGCCAAAGCGCGATGACGATCCAACCCGATCTCATCGCGCCTTAGCGGCCGCTGATCTTCTCCAGCACCGGCAGCAGATACTTTGCGAACTCGCTTGGGTTCTCGCTCATCGGGAAATGTCCGAGGCCTTTCATGATGGTGGCCTCACTGCCGGCAATGCTGTTCGCCACCACCAGCGTCTCCTCGGGCGTGCAGGAATAGTCGTACTCGCCTGACAGCAGAAACAGCGGGCAGCGTCTGGTGTCGATCTCGGCGACACGGGCGCGGATGTCGCCGTCGACCTTGTAGAAATAGAGGTCGCCCTTGAACACGCCGGGCCCGCTTTGCATGTAGTGCCACAGCGTCTCCCAGCGCTCCTTGTCGGGCGCGTCGGGCCCGACCAGGCCCGAGACGATCGCGGCCGCCACTTCGCCGCCATGGACGTCCGGCCGGTGCAGGAAATTCAGGTCGTAATAGGGATCGACATGCGCGCCGGCCTGCAGGCCGATGATCGCGCGGAAGCGTTCGGGATGCTCGAGCGCGAGATGCAGCGCGATCCGGCCGCCGATCGAGCAGCCGATCACGATCGGCCTGTCGAGGTCGAGCGCCTCCATCACGGCCAGGATCATCGCCGTGTATTGCGCCGAGGTGAGCTGGTACTCCTCGTCGTGCCAGCCCTGGGGCGGCGACGACTTGCCGTGCCAGGGCATGTCGAAGGCGATGACGCGATGGTTGCGCGTGACGCTGACATCGTTCATCAGGCCGCGATATTGCCGCCCGTCGGCGCCCGCGGTGTGCAGGCAGAGCAGCGGCGTGCCCTCGCCCGCCTCCTCGACATAGACGCGGTGCGCGCGGCCGGACAGTTCGAGATGCATGTAGCGGCCGACGATCGGTTCGAACTTGGCGCTCATGCGGCCGCTCCCTCGCGGCGCAGCTTGCCGAGCGCCTCCTTGAAGTAGCGCAGGTTCGCCATGAAGATCTGCAGCTCGCCCTCGGCCTTCAGCACGCGGCGCTTGATCAGGGCCATCAGGTCGTTCGAGCCCGGCGGCGGCCGCTTTTCGCAGAACCGGTCCCATTCCTCGTCCGAGGTGCGCAGCGCAAACGACGACGATGGCATCACGAACGGGCCCTTGGTCACCCCCACGATGCGGCCCTCATGGATCGCGATCAACCAGGCGGCCTTGCCGATCTCGAGCAGGAATGTCGTGGTGAGAAAGCGGCCGCGCCGCACCAGGCCGGCGTCGCAATTGACCCGTTCCTTCAGCATCTCGATCATCTCAGCTCCACCCCGATGGCGGCCCGTCCGCGCAGGCCGCAGCGGGCACCTGTTCTGCCGCAATGATGGAAGGAATGGCTCGGCCGTCAATCGCGCCAGGCGTCGCGCGGCTACGGCGTTTTCGCGTGGGCCGCTACATACGGATTTCGGCTGGGGCTAGATTTTCCCTAGAGCCACGACCAGACCAGCGCCACGTTGGCGGCGCAGGCTGCGAGCAGCGCAACCGCAAGCGCGAGGTGCACGCGTTCGTAGGGGGGCTGGTGGATCGCTCTCATGGCTTGGAGCATCCGGCGATTCTACCCGGGGAGTCCCGGGGATTCTTTTCTCCGGGGTTTACCGCTCATTAAGGACTCAGGCTCCTCCGGCGAAAGGTCCGAAATGACTCATGTTTTCAGATGCTTGCCGCGGATCTTCGCTCACGGTTCCGTGATCGGAACGGCGATCTGACCTGAAACCCCAGACGGCCCTTGGCGTTGTTGTCGGTTGTTGGGGGAACGACGAATGCCGTACGCGCTGTTCTATCAAGACGCCAAGCTGAGCAAGGCCTATCCGACCGAGGCCGACGTCTGGAAGCTGGCCCGGAAATCGGGCCTGGTGGTGGATGACGTCTCCGGGGAGGAGACATCCTCGCCGCGCCCGGTGCTGGACAATGACTACGAGATCCGGCCCTGCCAGCCCGAGCCGAACGAGGACCCGGTCAAGAACAAGGCCGATGCCGATCGCGAAGCGCGCCTCGAGCCGCGGTTGAACTGAAGGACGTTGAACTGGGGGGACAGTGGATCGTCCGGTGCGCTTGGGCGGACCGGATGCCGATGCGGCCGTCGCGCTGCCCGTTACGGCGTCGCCGTCGCCAGCGACGCCTGTTCGGCGGCGAGCGACACGCAGATCTTCCGCCGATGCAGACCGCGGATCGACCCGGTCACCTTGAGCACCTTGCCGGCCGTACAGGAGGTGTCCTGCACGAAGACGACCTCATAGGGCGCAAGCGCCAAGGGTTCGGATTTGAGGATGGTCTGGGCAAAGCACGGCACAGAGACCGCAGCGATGATCAGCCCTAACGCAAAACTACGCATGTTTGTTTGTCCACCAGCCCGGCGATCCCACAATAGCGCATCACGATGAAAGTTCCGTGCAATGCAGGAATTATTTTTGCATTGCACGATCAGGCGTGAATATCGGCTGAACAAGCAAGCGTCAGGCCAACAAAAAAGGCCGACCCGAAGGCCGGCCTTTTCGAACGCAGTGAATGACGACGTAATCAGTAGCGGGAGCCCACCGGACCGCCCCAGCCGAAGCGGTAATTGACCCCGAGCTTGACGGTATGTTCGTCGTTCCGGAAGCTCGCGCCGACAATGTCGGCCGGACCGCTGGTGAAGGTGGTCTTGCCGAAATTGTAGTACTGGTATTCGGCCTTCGCCGACCAGTTCGGGGCGAACATGTATTCGAGGCCCGCGCCGACCGTGTAGCCGTCCTTGTGACCGCCATCGGTGGTGAAGGCCGCCGGCACGCCGCCGACCGACGCCGTGATGTTGTTGTTGTCGCGCCAGGCATAACCGCCCTTGGCGTAGAGCAGCGCCGGACCCCAAGTGTAGCCGAGGCGGCCGGTCACCGAACCGAGTTGGTCGGTATTGCCGGTCACGACCGTTCCGGCGGGGAACACCAGACCGTTGTTCGTGGAGCTCGGCAGCCAGGAATACTGCGCCTCGATACCCATCACCCAGTTGGGCGCGAACTGATAGTCGAAGCCGCCCTGCACGCCACCCATGAAGCGCGCGTCGCTGCCCATCAGATTGGTGCCGTCGGTGAATGCGCCGCCGACATGGCCGCCGATGTAGAAACCGGTCCAGTTGTAGACGAGCGCCGGGGCGGTATAGGGCGGCGGTGCCTTGGTATAGGTGCGGGCCGGCATGTCAGCCGCAAATGCCGGGCCCGCAAGGGCGGCCAGCGCGACTGTGCCGAGCAAAAACTTCTTCATCTTTGATCCCCGTTACGAACGCTGCGCTGTTAAGACAAACAACGTGACGTCAATTAGGTTGCTTTGGGGCAATGCCTGACCTGTGATGTTTCCGAGCTGTGACGGGGTCGCAACAACGCCCGTTTGTTCCTTGGCACGGAAGGTTTTTTCACCGGTTAAGCGGCCGTATTTCGGCTGTATGTAAGTCGCAAACGGCTAAGGTGAAGTTCAGCGCTCCCCGAAAAGTGATCGGAGTTCGCTAACGGTCTGCTCAGGCTTGCGACAAGCCGCCGCGCGTCACCGCGTCATTTTCTCCAGATCGGGAAACGCCGCGTAGGACACGCCGGCGCAGGCTTCGGCGGCATTGTCGAGGATGCGGTCGAGCCGGCCGTCGACGAACAGGACGCCGCGCTCACGGGCCGGGCGGTAATTGCCGTCGGTCTCCCTTGCGCTGTAGCGCAGGCAGACCACGTAGCGCAGCCGGCCGCCGACCGTGCGCTGCACCGGCTCGGCGATCCCGCCTTCACGGACCCCGACCGGATTGTTCAGATAGGTCCGCATGAAGGCCAGGATCTGGTCGCGGTAGCGGTCCGGGAACGGCTGGTTGGCGACGCCGCGATCGTCGGTGAAAGTGGTCGAGCTGCCGCCGTCATCGCTGGTGAGGCAGCCGGCGAGCGGAATCGCGAGCAGCAGGATCGCCGCCAGTCTTGATGAAGTCCGCAAAGTCAGCTGTTTCATGGGTCCCCGGTGGCGTCTCATAAACCGCCCGGCGGGGAATTCGCAACTCGGTTGTTCGAGCCCGCAACGGCGCCGTGCGGGTCGCGACCGAACCCGGACGCACTCCGGCCCGCCGCCATTGGGGAAGCAATGGACGGACGGGCCGGTTCTGTACCCAAAGGGCGCAGCGGGGCAATGTGGATCGAACGACGCCCTTCGGATCAGGTTCAGTCGCGCTCGATCAGCCGCGCTTGGCCGGCACGACGTGCTTGGTGGCGACCTTGGCGTGGACGTGCTTGGTCGCGTGCTTCGGCGCCTTCACCTTCAGCATGCCCATGTGCTTGTGGTGGCGGTGATGGCGATAGTGCTTGTGGTGCATCTTGGCGTTGGCATTGCGCACCTTCGACGGCAGCTGCTCGCTCTTGATGACGGGGGCGGCCTTGGTCGCCGGGGCGGTCGTGGTCGTCGGCGCCGGGGTTGCGGTCTTGCCGGCCTCGGCGGCGAGCGCGGGCGCTGCGATCACGGAGATGGCGAGCAGCGCGGCGGAAATGGTCTTCAGCATGGTGGTCTCCTCTGCGGGATCGAGAGGTCTCCGGCCGGATGGTCGGCCTCACCGATCAATGCACGTGACCTTAGGGGCCGCGCACTGAACCCGTTCTGAAGGACGCGGACGGAATTCATTCATGTGAATGACATCTTGGTCATGTTGGCCGCCTCTGCCGCCGATCGCGGGGATCACGCAATCGTGGCGTCGGCCGGGAATGTTCTGCACCCTCGGGTGTTCAAGTCAGCAGGCTTGGGTGTAGGATTACCGAGCACGATCAGGAACGATCAGGAGCAACCAGGAATGAGCAGGACGACGAAATTTTTGGGCCTCGCAGTGCTCTCGATGACCCTCGCCGCCGGGCCGGTCATCTCGGCCTACGCCGCGGGCGGCGACAATCCCTCCCCGCCGGCTTCCGACAGCGGCAGCAAGGGCAAGAAGGCGAAGAAGGACAAGAGCTCCGCGATCGACGATCAGAAGTTCCTGGCCGGCTATCACGCCGCCTATGCCACGATCTACGACAAGCACGACTACACCGCCGCGATCGAGCAGCTGAAGGCGCTCGGCCAGGATGACCGTGCCGACGTCGCCAACCTGATCGGCTATTCCTATCGCAAGCTCGGCGACTACAAGGTCTCGCAGGTCTGGTACGAGCGCGCGCTCAAGGCCGACCCGGCCCATGTCCGCACCTGGCAGTATTACGGCCTCTGGCAGGTCGAACAGGGCAACCGCGATCAGGCGCAATACCACCTGAACCGCATCGCCCAGCTCGCCGGCACCAACAGCGACGAATATCGCTCACTCGCCGCCGCGCTGGAGAAGCCCCCGGGCACCGGTCTGGTTTACTGAGCAAGGCAAGCGTTCAAACATCGAGCCGGCGTGGTCGCGACGACTGCGCCGGCTTTTTGCTGCCCGATGTAGCTGCGGTAGGATGGGTAGAGCGAAGCGAAATCCATCATGCTGCCGCGCGGACAGAATCGATGGGTTTCGCTTCGCTCTACCCATCCTACTGGCGATTGCCGGGGGCTCCGTAGCCTACGGGTAGTGCTCGAGGCGCCGGTCGGGCTTTTGCGGACGGCTCGCACCGACCGTGCTGCCGTCAGCCGGCTTCGCCGGGTACGCGGCCTTCGCGGTCGGCGGGCCGTCACCGGTCTGCTTGCCGGTGTTGATCGCCTGGCCGGTGGTGACGTTGGCGGCCTGCCCGGCTCCCGCCGAGCCGGCCGACGGACCGGAGCTCTGCGCCAACACGGTTCCCGATAGCACCAATGCCGCCATCAGTATTGCCGCGTTGACTGTCATGGAGGGGGCCTTCTGCGCACGAATGATGCACAGCAACGCGCCGCTGCCACGGACGTTCCCCCGGCGCCATCATTTAAGGTAAATGCGTGGCGAATTCCGGCCCGCGCTTGCTGGGGCTGCCGGCGGTGCTCCAGCCGACAGCCCCTCGTGCGCGGGAGCGACGAGACGGGTGTCGGCTCACTTCGCCTTCTGGATCGTGGTGACGGTGTAGCCGCCGTCGCCCTCCTGGGCTTCGAACGTGACCTTGTCGCCGACCTTGACCTGCTTGAGCAGTGCGGGATCCTTGACGCGGTAGACCATCGTCATCGGCTCTTCCATGCCGAGGCTCTTGGCCGGGCCGTGCTTGAGCGTGATCTTGCCCGCGCCCTCGTCGATCTTCTTGACCTCGCCGTTGATGGCTGCGGCCTGCGCGAAAGCGCCGCCCAATGTCAGCGCCAGCACAGCCGCGGCGGCAATCCGGGTGATCCTGTTCATCGTCGTCATCCTTTCTCTCGTTTCTGGTTTCATTTCACGATGACGCGGCCGGTCATCCCGTAGTCGCGGTGATCGGGGATCAGGCACGAATATTCGAACGTCCCGGCCTTGGTGAACTTCCAGACGATCTCCGCGGTCTTCTTGGGCGCGAGGCGGACGCCGTTCGGATCGTCATGCTCCATATGCGGATGCTTCTTCATCACTTCGGCATGCCTGAGATTTTCCTCGGTGGTCGCGAGCAGGAATTCGTGATCCTCGGTACCGGCATTCTTGATCACGAAGCGGATCTGTTCGCCGCGCTTGACCTCGATGCGGAACGGCGTGAACTCCATCTCCTTCATCTCGACCTCGACCGTGCGCGACGGCTTGCTGGGATCACCGGGCTCGCCGGCCGAATAGGATTCATGGCCGTGTTTTTCGTGACCGCGCGACGGTGCCGCGGTGATCGACAGCGCAACGAGGGCGATGCCGATGGTGGTGACGTGCTTCATTGGATTCTCCATTTTGTTTTTGATGGTTGCGTGTCGTGGATGGCGCGTTGATCCGCTACATCTTCATTCCCTTCATCGATGGCTTGGCTTTTCGCTCCGGAGCCGCCGGCGGCTGGCGCGCGGGCTCGGCGGCGGGCGCGTCGACCTCATAGGCGACGGTGCCCGGCGGGTAGTCGTACGGACCGGGATCGGTGTAATCATCGCGGCCGAGACCCTCGCGGATCTTCATCACCGTGAACATGCCGCCCATCTCGATCGGCCCGAATTGTCCGGTTCCGGTCATCATCGGCAGCGTGTTGTCGGGTGCGGGCATCTCCATGTTGCCCATCGCCATGCCGGTCGATCCCATCACCATCGCGTCGGGCGCCAGCTTGCCGACCGCCTTGGCCAGATCCTGGCGCGACACACCGATGAAATTTCTGACGTCGTGGCCCATCGCATTCATGGTGTGGTGCGACTTGTGGCAGTGGAACGCCCAGTCGCCCGGATTGTCGGCGAGCATGTCGAACGCCCTGACGGCGCCGACCGGCACGTCGGTCGTGGTCTCCGGATATTGCGCGCTCTGCGGCACCCAGCCACCGTCGGTGCAGGTCACCGCGAAATTGTGTCCGTGCACATGGATCGGATGGTTGGTCATGGTCAGATTGCCGATCCGCACCCGGATCCTGTCGCCGAGCCGGATCGGCATCGGATCGATGCCGGGATAGACCCGGCTGTTCCAGGTCCACATGTTGAAGTCGGTCATCTCGTTGACCTTCGGCAGATAGGTGCCGGGGTCGATGAGGTAGCTGCTCATGATGAAGACGAAGTCGCGGTCGACGGGGCGAAACGCCGGATCGCGCGGATGCACGATGAACATGCCCATCATGCCCATCGCCATCTGTACCATCTCGTCGGAATGCGGGTGGTACATGAAGGTCCCGCTGTGCTTCAGCTCGAACTCGTAGACGAAGGTCTTGCCCGGCTTGATGTGCGGCTGGTTGAGGCCCCCGACGCCGTCCATGCCTGACGGCACGATCATGCCGTGCCAGTGCACCGTGGTGTGCTCGGGCAATTTGTTGGTGACGAAGATGCGGACCTTGTCGCCCTCGACCGCCTCGAGGGTCGGTCCCGGCGCCTGGCCGTTATAGCCCCACAGATTGGCCTTCATCCCGTCGGCGAATTCACGCACCACCGGCTCGGCGACGAGATGGAATTCCTTCCAGTCGCCGTTCATCCGCCACGGCAGCGACCAGCCGTTGAGCGTCACCACCGGCCGATAATCCGGTCCGCTGGTCGGATGCAGCGGCGGCTGCATCACGGCCTTGTCCATGGTCGGCGCTTCCGGAATCGCGGCGGCCTGGACGCGGCCGCTGACCGCGCCTGCCGTGACCAGCGCCGCGCTCCCCAAAAATCCTCGACGTGAAAACATCTACGTCTCCTCTCAATGATCGCCGGCCGCGGGTGCGGTCGAGGCTGTGGCGGATGGTGTCGTTGGCGCGGCCGCCGCGCCGCCGCCGTTGATCGCGGTCTGCAGGTCGGATTGCGCCAGCCAGAAGTCGCGTTTGGCGTCGATCGCTGCGCGCAGCGAACCGAGCCGCTGCCGGGCTTCGGTCAGCAGCGCGAACACGTCGACCTGCATGCTGGAGAAGCGCAGCTGCATCTCCTCGGTGATGATCTGCCGCAGCGGCAGCACCTCGCGCTGGTAGTGGCTCGCGATGTCATAGCTCGAGCGGTAGACGCGGTAAGCATCGCGCGCCTCGGAGCGGACGTTGATCGCCTTCTCGGTCAGGCGATTCATCGCCTGCCGGTAGATCTCGGCTGACTGACGCACCCGCACCTCGCCGCCGTCGAAGATCGGAATCTGGAACTGGACGTCGAAGCCGCGCTCCTTGAAGGGCGGGCCTTCCGGATCACGCGTCCGCCTGTCGATGCCGGCGACGTCGAGCAGCGTGACGAAGCGCGTCGCTTCGGTGAGATCGAGCGCCTTGGCGAGAGCGACGATCTCCATTCGTGCGATCTGCAGATCGACGCGATGACCGACCGCAGCGACCTCGATCGACGGCTGTTCCAGCGGCCGCTTCGGCAGCAATGGCAACTTGCCGGGGAGTCGGAAGCCGAGATCGCCGTCCCACAATCCCAACAGACGCGCCAGCCGCTCGCGCGAGCTCGCCGCGTTCTGCCGTGCGCTGGCGAGGTCGGCCGTGATCTCGGCGTAGAACACCTGTTCGCGGGCCTGGTCGAGCTTGTTCATGCCGCCGGTCTCGCCGAGTTTCTTGGCGAGTTGCGCGGTGGACTCAGCGGTCGCCTTCGCGTCGGTCAGCAGCGCGACCGTCTCGTTCGCGGCAACAGCCGCGACATGGCTGCGCCGCACCTCGGCGGCGAGCCGCAAGGTTGCGAGCGCGGCCCTGAGCTGTGCCTGCCGAAAGCGCTCGCGCGCGATCTCGGAGCGCGCCGGCAAGGTCGCCAGCGCCAGGATGTCGCCGACCACCTGCCGCTCGACCTCGCTGGCGCCGCCTCCGGTGATGCGGGAGACCGAGAAGGTCGGATTCGGCGGCAGGCTGTCGGCGATGAGATCGGTCTCCGCCAGCGCGAGGTCGTTATAGGCGGCCTGTAAGCCCTTGTTGTTCAGCAGCGCGAGCTGGACGGCCGCATCCGCCGTCAGATTGCGGGCGAGCAGCCGCTTCACCGCGGCGTCGACAGTCGCGGCCTCGTCCGCGGAGCGAACGAAGGCGACGTCCTTGCCGATCGCCTTTTCGGTCACCTCGGAGACGACGCCCATGCCGCTGTCGGGCGAGAACGAGGCGCAGCCCGCGAGTGCCGCTGTCAGCAGCAGGATCGGCGCAATGGCCAGATATCGCATGGCGCCCTCCTACTGATCCGACTTCGATTTTGCCGGCGGCGTCACGCCATCGTTGCGCTCGCGCCAGGGCAGCGGCGTCGCCGGGCGCAGGCTGCCGTAAGGCGCGGTCGTCGAGCGATAGCCGACGCCGGCCGTGCGCGCCGACGGGTTGGCCGGATCGCCTGCGACGGCGACTGG
>DASVOL010000669.1:0-7202 GCA_036383375.1 Bradyrhizobium sp.
GCCGCCGGCTGCCCCGGGTGTGCGCGGCTTCCGCGACATCACCGCCGACGCCGACGATCTCGGGCGGGCCGCGGCGCAGGCCAGCCGCAACGCGCGCAAGACCTACGCCAACGTGCCGTCGCCCTCGCCGGAATTCGACCGGCTCGAGCCGAGCCTCGAAAACCGCGGCGGCGATCCCGAGGCGCCGTATTCCTACGACGAGTCGATCGAGGAGGCGGAGCGCTACACCCCGCAGCCGCCCCAGGCGCCGCCGCCGACGCGGACGCGGGTCAGCAATGCCGAGCGCGAGCCGAAGCGGCCGCGTGTCAGATCGATGTTCCCGTTCAAGACCGCGATCGCGATCGGCATCCTCCTGATCCTGGTCGGCACCGGCTTTCTGTTCCACCAGCAGGCCACCACCTTCGTCAGCAGCCTGTTCAAATCCTCTGCTCCCGTCGAGGCGCCGAAGGATGCCGCGGCGACGCCTTCGAGCAAGAAGATCACCGACCGCGTCGGCCAGCCGTCGTCGACCGGCGAGCCGGTTGCTCCGGTGGCGCAGCGCGTCGTGCTCTATGACGAGGACCCGTCGGATCCGAAGGGCAAGCAATATGTCGGTTCGGTGGTCTGGCGCACCGAGCAGGTCAAGGGATCGGGTAACCAGAAGCCCGACATCGCCGTGCGCGCCGAGATCGACATCCCCGATCGCAAGTTCAAGATGACGATGTCGTTCCGCCGCAATACCGATTCATCGCTGCCGGCGAGCCACACCGCGGAATTGACCTTTATCCTGCCGCAGGACTTCGCCAATGGCGGCGTCGGCAACGTGCCGGGCATCCTGATGAAGTCCAACGAGCAGGCCCGCGGCACGCCGCTGGCCGGGCTCGCGGTCAAGGTCACCGACGGTTTCTTCCTGGTCGGCCTCTCCAATGTCGACGCCGACCGCTCGCGCAACCTGCAGCTCCTAAAGGAGCGCTCCTGGTTCGACGTGCCGCTGGTCTACACCAACCAGCGCCGCGCGATCATCGCGATCGAAAAGGGCGCCCCCGGCGAGCGCGCCTTCAACGACGCCTTCGCGGCGTGGGGTGAGTAACAGCCTCAGCACTCACCTCGGTGCTCACGATCTCGTCGCCCGGCGCTGTCCGGGCGATTCCGTATCGCAGCGAAGTCTGGCTGTTGCAGCGCATCGAGGCGATGATCCCGGAACATTGCCGGGCGCTTTGGATTTTCCCTAGAACCGTCGCGTGACTGCGTTACACTCGGCCCGATGTCGGGCAGGGGCACGCCATGAAACGCTATCTGATCTTCGCAGCCATCGGGCCGTTCATCGGCGGCTTCCTGCTGCTGCTCATGACCACCTATCAGTCCGGCTACTGGACCGAGACCAATGGCGGCGAAGTGGCGAAGCTGCTCGTCGTGTTCGTGAAGTCGCTGCAATACAATTATCTGTTCGGCATCGTGCCGTCGCTGATGTTCGGCGCGATCGACGACATCCTGATGCACATGCGGCGGATCACGCCGACGGTGCGGATGCTGATCGTCGGCGCGGTGGCGTTCGTCGGCGCGGCGCTGACCTACGCCTCGCACGGCTCCGAAAGCGGCGCGGTGCAGTTCATCCTCTACGGGCTGGTCGGCTTCATCCCGGGCGTCATCACGTCCTGGCTGGCGCACAAATACGCCGAAGAGCAGCACGTGCCGGCGACGCCGGCATCCCAGCACTAGGGCGCGTTCGCGCTTACTTTTGAAAAGCAGAACTGTTCGACTTTGACGTGATCGGCGATCTCCGGCCGGTCGGCGCAATCAGCGCATCGCGGCCGGACAGGAGACGGCGATTGACGCGAGGTGAGCCGCGGCTCGCGCTATTAGCGTAATTTTGTCAATGTATTAGGCGCCGGCTGCAAGTCGGGCGCATCGTCTTTCATGCAACTGTCACATGGGCGTCATGTAAACGTAGTCCCAATGTCACACGGCCGCTTTTGTCCTCCCGCGGCCGTGAGGGCGATCATATGAGCGATGTAGCGTTACCTGGTTCGATCGAGCCCGCGCGGCGCCGCGGCCCCGATCTCGAGAAAGGCTTTCATCCTCTCACCGGCATTATCTATCTCGGCGTGATCGGCGCCGCGTTGCTGTTCGTGGCTTACAGCATCTACGCGGATGTCGGTGCGACGGGCAGCGGCAAGACCTCTTATGCGGCGTTCCTGCTGCTGTTCGTGGCGCTGCTGATCTCGCTCGGCTTCGAATTCGTCAACGGCTTTCACGACACCGCGAACGCCGTCGCGACCGTGATCTACACGCGCTCGATGCCGGCCCACATTGCCGTGGTCTGGTCGGGCCTCTTCAATCTGATCGGCGTGCTGCTCTCCAGCGGCGCCGTTGCCTTCGGCATCGTCTCCTTGTTGCCGGTCGAACTGATCCTTCAGGTCGGCAGCAGCGCCGGTTTTGCGATGGTGTTTGCGCTGCTGATCGCCGCCATCATCTGGAACGTGGGCACCTGGTACTTTGGCTTACCTGCCTCGAGTTCGCACACCCTGATCGGATCGATCATGGGCGTCGGTATCGCGAACGCGCTGATGCACGGACGGGAAGGGACCTCCGGCGTGGATTGGTCGCAGGCGGTCAATACCGGCAAGGCGCTCTTGCTGTCGCCGCTGTTCGGATTTGCGCTCGCGGCCATCCTGCTCTACGGGCTGAAAACCGCGCTGCTGCGCGCAACGCCGGCGCTGTTCGGCGAGCCGAAAGGCGATCAGCCGCCGCCATGGTGGATTCGCGGCATCCTGATCCTGACCTGCACCCTGGTCAGCTTCTTTCACGGATCGAACGACGGTCAAAAAGGCATGGGTCTCATCATGCTCATCCTGATCGGCGTGGTCCCGACCGCCTACGCGCTCAACCGCGCGATGCCTGCGAGCCAGATTGCGGCATTCACCGCGAATTCGGCGGCGGCGAGCAAGGTGATCGAGGAAAGGGGAGCCGATCGCAAGGTGACGGGCAATCCGCGTCCGGCGGTGACGAACTACATC
The DNA here is from genome assembly GCA_036383375.1 of Bradyrhizobium sp. GTDB lineage: Bacteria > Pseudomonadota > Alphaproteobacteria > Rhizobiales > Xanthobacteraceae > Bradyrhizobium. Next base: position 2,997 of record DASVOL010000669.1, read on the forward strand.
ACCCTTCGGCAGATCACCGACGAGACCTATCCGTCACTCGCCGTGCTCGTTGGCGAAATCCGCGACCAGGTCGTGCAGTACGGTTCGCTGGCGAAATTCCCGGCCGAGACCGTCGGCAACACGCGCAACGACATGTATCTGGTGTCGGAGGCGCTGCGCTCGCTCATGAAGGGCAGCGACAGCGGGCTGAACGACGCCGATGTCGCGACGCTTAATCGCTACAAGGGCTCGCTGGATGCCGCCACCAAATTCATTCCGTCCTGGGTGAAGATTGCGGTCGCCATCGCGCTCGGCCTCGGCACGATGGTCGGCTGGAAGCGGATCGTCGTGACGGTGGGTGAGAAGATCGGCAAGACCCATCTGACCTATGCGCAGGGTGCCTGCGCCGAGATCACGGCGGCGGCGACCATCGCCGCGGCGGACGGATACGGCTTGCCGGTGTCGACGACGCATGTGCTGTCGTCCGGCATCGCCGGCACCATGACCGCAAACGGATCCGGCCTGCAATGGTCGACCATCCGCAACATCGCGATGGCCTGGGTCCTGACCCTGCCGGTGGCGATGCTGATCTCCGGCGTGCTCTACTTCGTTTTCGCGCATCTCTTTTAGCCGGAGCAGCAAGACAACCGGATGCATCAGACCTACATCCGGGTTCGGGGAAAGGAATTTCGAGTGGCAGATGCAAGCTTCAGCCTTTTGACGGGCAACGATATCGAAACGCGCCTGGTGCGGGCCGGCGGCATTATTTTCCGCGAGGGCGAGCAAGCCAACGAGCTGTTCGTGATCAAGAGCGGCTATGTGCGCATTCAGGTCGGCAACAAGACCATGGCGGACCTGCCGGCCGACACGATCTTCGGCGAAATGGCGTTGATCGACAACGAGCCGAGAAGTGCGACCGCCACGGCGCTCACCGATGTCGAGCTCGTCCCGGTCTCGGAGAAGCAGTTTCTCTTTCTCGTCAGCCAGACGCCGCACTTTGCCCTCAAGGTGATGAGGACGCTGGCGCAGCGGCTCAGAACCATGAACAAGGGCGTGTTCTAGAGCGTTTTCGAGCGAATTGGATCGCAAGCAAAAGCGGCGGACGTTTCCGTCCGCCGCCGGCGTGATGCAAAAGGCCTGGGTGCTGAAATGCTCAGGTGCCGTTGGCGCGGCAGCGGCCGCCCGGGCCGAGATACCAGCCGCGCGGACAGGCATGCATCCACGGCCGTGCGTAGTTGCGGCGGCACCCGCCATAGGGACCGCGATGCCAGCCGCCGCCGCAGCCGCCGGCGACCGCGATGACATCGGAATTCGGGCTGGTCGTCACCGGTGCGAGCGGCATGGCGCCGGCACTGCCGAGCGTGGCGAGAAGGAAGGCGGCCGCAATCAATCTGGTCATGAGTGTCGTCCTCTGCTGATGTCAAAAGTCGTTCTTTGATCTTCTCAAAAAGATCCGCTGCGCACTTTGCGCGTGGTCCCCTTTGGCTGGCCCGCTTGTGTGCGGTGGCTCACTTTGAGTGGTCTTTCCCGGCTGCGGGCCGACGCCATCGGTAAGCCCGCGACGGCACGCGCGTCTTGGACTGGGAGGCGCCGGAGGATTCCGCACTTGGACTGTCCGGCGCTGTGCGCAGGGCCGGTTGCTTTCATCTGCCGTTCATCTCGTGGTAACCAGACTGCTGCCTGCACCTTGGTCCCGTCCTTCCGATGCCCGTCATCCAGAAAAGGCTGTCGACCGACATGTTGCCGCCGGGTCTCGGCGAGCGGCAGCGCTACATGTTCTTCGCCGAACTGTTCGAGCATTTTTCCAACACCGGCGAGCTCGACCCGTCACCGGCGGTGCCGTTTCGCGCGACGATGAACTCGATCCATATCGGCACCACTCTGCTCGGCCGTTGCAACGGCAGCTTCACCACCGTGCGGCGCGAGCGGCGCCAGGTGCTGGCGACCAATGACGACCGTTATTGCCTGGCGCGCAACACCGGCGACCGCGCCTCGATGGTGACGCATCGCGGGCGCGAATTCCAGATGCGGCCGGGCGCGATGGTGCTGCTCAAGCTCGACGAGCCGTTCTTCACCGCCGACGGCGCCCACCACAAGCGCTTCACCAACGTGCATCTGCCGATGGCGACGTTGCGATCCATGGTCGCCGGGGTCGATGACCTGGTCGGCCGCGAGCTCGCGCCGGGCGGCGCGCTGTCGCTGGCGATGGACTACAGCGACCTGCTGCTGCAATCGCCCGATGCCGTCGATGAGGCCGGCTTCGCCATCGCTGCGCATCTGTTGGATCTCGCAGCCCTCGGTCTCGGCGCCCGCGGCGATCTTGCGGCCGCAGCGCAACGCCGCGGGCTTCGCGCGGTCAGGCTGAAGTCGCTGCTGATGATCCTCGCCAAGCGCTTCACCGAGCCGGATTTCTCGGCGCATAAGCTCGCCGCCGCGACCGGCCTGTCGGAGCGCTATGTCAACGAGCTGCTCTATGAGGCGGGCGCGAGCTTCACCATGCGGCTGACCGAATTGCGGCTGACCAAGGCTGCCGAATTGCTGGTCCACGACAGCGAGCGGCGGATCAGCGACATCGCCTTCGATTGCGGGTTCAACGATCTGTCCTACTTCAACCGTTGCTTCCGCCGCCGCTTCGGCCTGACGCCGTCGGCGGCGCGCGGCACGTGATGCGGCCGCGAACGTGACAGCCTTGCATGTCGCGGCCTTGAATGTGACACAGTGGTAATGTGACGCAACTTGAACCACCTGCCTGCGTTACCATGTGATGGCCATGCCCGAAGACGACATTTTCTCTCCCCACGCCACGCGATCGCGGCCGCCTTTCGGCGGAGCGCAGGCGCGCGGCAAGGTCATCGATCAGGACGGGCGCGAAGTCGGCGATGGCCCGCTGCATTCGCAGTTCCAAGGTTTTCAGGGAGCCTTTCCGGAAGGCTTCAGCTTCGACTTCCGCAACTCCACCGCCAATCCGTTCGGCAATCTGACGCGCGAGGAGCGGCTCGCACGGCTGGAGATGATCGCAAAGCTGCTCGATGTCGCTTTCGTCGTGCCGGGCACCAATGTCCGCTACGGCATCGACGGGCTGATCGGGCTGATCCCGGTGATCGGCGATCTCATCACCACCGCGATCTCGCTGTGGCTGGTGCGCGAAGCCCGTCTGTTGGGCGCGCCCTGGCACATCACCGCGCGGATGCTCGCCAATGTCGCGGTCGACGGCGTGGTCGGCATGGTGCCGGTGGCGGGCGATGCCTTCGACGTCATGTTCCGCGCCAATATGCGCAATGTACGGATGCTGCGGCGCTGGCTCGACAAGCAGCCCAGACTCTAGAGCCTATTCCGTTCCGATTGAATCGGAACGGGCCTCCCGATTCTTGTTTTGACGCGTTTTCTTCGCGCGAACCGGTATCCACTTCGCTCGAAAACGCTCTAACCCCAAAACAAAAGCCCCCGGAGCGGTCCGAGGGCTTTTCGTTGAGCGACGAGTAGAAAGTCTACGCGGCGTCGGCGTCGGTCTGGGCCGGCTCGGCGCGCGGACGGCGCGGCAGCGGGAAGCCTTCGCTCTCATACAGCGAACGGATGCCGTTCTGGTCGAAACGGGCTTCCTCGACCTGGAGATAGGCGCCGTTCAGCGAGTCCGCAGGCAACTCCTCCATGGCGAAGCGAACCGCTTCGGCCGCGGTGCCAAAACGCCGATAGGCGAACCCGGCGCGCTTCTTCTTGCGGATCGCGGCGGGGAAAAGTTCGGCGGCGGTGTTGAAATTGAACGGACGCATGGGACGCATAGTCGAGGGCCTCTTGTCTTATTGGCGCTAGCGCGAGCGGGTTGGAGGTGGGACGGCGGGAAAGCCGCAACCGGCGGCCGCCGTGCACGTCATTTCGACACCTAATATAGGCTTGTTTGACAGAATTGCGAATCCCTCCGGATCAAAACGTGAATCCGGAACCGCGGCCACGGTTAATAAATTAGGCGTGTTAATTCAATGGCTTAGTCTGTCACAATTTGCCGAGCAAAAGCAGGACAAGCAGCACGACCAGGACAAGCCCGCCAAGCCCGATTCCGGAATGGCCCATGCCATAGCCATAGCCCCCCAACCGGCCGCTGAAGCCGCCGAGCAGATAGATGATCACCAGAATGATCAAGATCGTCCCAAGCGTCATGGTGCCCTCAATGAAACCGGCGGCGGCCGCAAAAGCCGTCGCGCCGCCCGTCCAGCAAACCACATTCCAGGC
>DASVOL010000670.1:0-5448 GCA_036383375.1 Bradyrhizobium sp.
CCCAGCGGCGGCAGATGTAGAGGGGCATCAGCAAATGGAAGGTCTCGTAGGCATGGCTGGCGAAGGTCAGCGGCGCGAGGCACGGCTCGCTCACGGTGATGCCGATCTCCTCGTGGAGCTCGCGGATCAGGGTCTGCTCCGGCCGCTCCCCGGGCTCGATCTTGCCGCCGGGGAATTCCCACAGCCCCGCCAATGCCTTGCCTTCGGGACGCTGCGCCAGCAGCACGCGCTTGTCGGCATCGACCAGCGCGCAGGCGACGACGAGGGTCAGCTTGATGTCAGCCATGCGGCACGAATGGTCCTTGTTGTCTTGCAAGCTTTCATTAACCAGCAACGCGCCGTCGGCCAAACGATTTGTGCCTGCGCGCTTTTTCTGCATTCGCGATAAGCCGGCCTTAATGCGCTACCGGCAGGGTGAAGGTCCTGATTTATCAGCCCATCAATTTCTCTGCCGATATAACCCATGCGCACCTTGCTCCGGACCGTCAGCCGTTTCCGCCGCGATCGATCCGGCAACATCGCGATGATCTTTGGTCTGGCCCTGCTGCCGCTCATGGTCGCGGTCGGGTGCGCGGTCGACTATTCCCGCGCCAACCAGATCCGCAGCAAGCTGATCTCCGCCGCTGACGCTGCGAGTGTCGGATCGGTCGCCAAGGCTTCGCCCGGCTTCCTCGCGGCCGGCGCCATGACCTCGGACGGCGAGATTTCGGTCGGCGAGGCCGACGCGAAGAAGATCTTCAATGGCAACATCTTCAACCAGAACGGCTTCACGCTGACCAACGTGACGCCGACCATGACCAAGACCGGCAGCACCATCACCTCGACGGTCCAGTTCACCGCGGATGTCCCGACCATGTTCCTCGGCGTGCTGGGGCGGAGCAAGGTGTCGGTGTCGGGCACCTCGACGTCGACCGCGAACATGCCGCTCTACATCGATTTCTATCTGCTGCTGGATAACTCACCGTCGATGGGCGTCGGCGCCACGCCGACGGACGTCGCCAAGCTGGTCACGGCCACCACCGGCAACAGCTTCAAGCCGAACGACCAATGCGCCTTCGCCTGCCACGACTACAACGACCCCAACAACTACTACAATCTGGCGAAATCGCTTGGCGTCACGACGCGGATCGACGTGCTTCGCAGCGCGACCCAGCAATTGATGGACACCGCGGCGGCGACCCAGACCTATTCGAGCCAGTTCCGCATGGCGATCTATGACTTCGGCGCGTCCTCGGCGACCTACGGCTTGCGAAGCCTGTTTTCGCTGTCGTCGAGTCTGTCGAGTGCAAAGTCGGCGGCCGGCAGCATCGATCTGATGGGCGTCTACGGCAACAATGATTCCTACACTGCGGACAAGGACAGCCAGTTCACGGCGATCTTTCCCCAGATCAACAATGCGATCGCAAACCCGGGCGCGGGCACCTCGTCGGCGCCGCTCAAATATCTGTTCTTCGTATCCGACGGGGTCGCCGACGAGCCGAATACAAGCTGCCTGAAGCCGCTCGCCGGCAGCAATCGCTGCCAGTCGCCGATCAATCCGGCACTCTGCGATGCGATCAAGAAGCGCAACATCAAGATCGCGGTGCTCTACACCACCTATCTGCAGCTGCCGACCAACAACTGGTACATGACCTGGATCGATCCGTTCAATCAGGGTCCGTTCGGCCCATCGCCGAACAGCCAGATCGCGCAGAACATGCAGGCCTGTGCTTCGCCGGGCTTCTATTTCGAGGTCAGCCCGACCCAAGGCATCGCGGACGCGATGAATGCGCTGTTCAAGAAGGCAGTCGCCGACGCGCGGATCTCGAGCTAGCGAAAGCTCACGCTCTCTCCCACCGTCACCCTGAGGAGGCCGCAAAGCGGCCGTCTCGAAGGGTCGACGGCCCGGCTGGTGGCCGTGCATCCTTCGAGACGCGCTACGCGCTCCTCAGGATGACGGGTCGGAGACTTCGCCCCTTGCAATGACTGCGAACCTACGACCTGTAATCGCCGTTGATCGCGACGTATTCCTTGGTGAGGTCACAGGTCAGCACGCGGTCCTTCGCCTTGCCGAGGCCGAGCGCGACCTTGATCTGGATCTTCGGCGCCTTCATCGCCTCCGACACTTCCTTCTCATTGTAGGACGGATCGCGCGCGCCGCTCTTGGCGACGCGGATGCCGTTGAAGGAGATCGAGAGCTTGTCGCGGTTGGCGGGCTCGCCGGCCTTGCCGACCGCCATCACGACGCGGCCCCAATTGGCGTCCTCGCCGGCGATCGCGGTCTTCACCAGCGGCGAATTGGCGATCGACATCGCGATCTTGCGCGCCGACGGCTTTGTGGTGGCGCCCTCGACCACGACCTCGACCAGCTTGCGCGCGCCCTCACCGTCGCGCGCCACCTGCTCGGACAGGTCGGCGAGGATCTGCTGGAACGCCTTGGTGAAGGCCTTCAGGCGCGGATCGCTGGCGCGCGAAATCTTGGGTGCGCCGTTGGCGGCCGCAGCACCGGTCGCAAATGCGAGCAGCGTGTCCGAGGTCGAGGTGTCGCCGTCGATGGTCAGCGCATTGAAGGTGTCCTCGACGCCGGCCTTGAGCAGGGATTGCAGCACGCCAGCCGACAGCGGCGCGTCGGTGAAGACGAAGGACAACATGGTCGCCATGTCGGGCATGATCATGCCGGCGCCCTTGGCCATGCCGTTGATCGTCACCTTGGCCTTGCCGAGCTTCACGGTCGCGGTGGCGACCTTCGGGAAGGTGTCGGTGGTCATGATCGCCTTGGCCGCATCCATCCACAGATCGGGGGTCGCGGTCTCCGCGAGCTGCGCCAGCACGCCGTCGAACTTGGTGGCGTCGAGCGGCTCGCCGATCACGCCGGTGGAGGCGAGGAACACGTCCGACGTCGAGCAGCCGACCGCCTTCGCCGCGATCTGCGCGGTCAGCGCGGTGGACGCCTTGCCGGTCTTGCCGGTGAAGGCGTTGGCGTTGCCGGAATTGACCACCAGCGCGCGCGCCGCCCCGCCCTTCAGCTTGGCGCGGCACCATTCGACCGGCGCCGACGGGCATTTCGACTTGGTGAAGACGCCGGCGACCGTGGTGCCCTTGTCCAGCAACGCGAGCAGCACGTCGGTACGGCCCTTGTAGCGGATGCCGGCGGCAGCGGTCGCAAGCCGCACACCCGCGATCACGGGCATCTCGGGAACGTCGGGCGGGGCGAGGGGGGAGACGGCGGTGGACATGGGAGGCTTCCGGCTACGGGGAGGGAAGCGCTGCATAACATCTCGCCGGCTGAAGCGGGAGAGGGTGGTGACGCGAACGCCGGTTGTCATCAATTGTTCAAAGAACCTCGCCCGGTCGATTGATTGCAGGACGGACGGAGTTATGGGCGGGGCAACCATCCTCGGCGTCGTCCCTGCTTTCGCAGGGACGACAGTTGCAGGTGTGGCAGTGGCGGTGCCCAAAACGCAAATGGCCGGGACATGCCCGGCCATCGCAGATTGAGGCTGTTGGCTTGGCGAAGCTTATTTCTTCGCCGGCGCCATCTTGTTGTCGGCGGGCTTCGGCGCGTCCTTGGCGGCATCCGCCGGCGCCGACGCGTCCTTGGCCGTCTCGGCCGGCTTGTCCATGCGCTCGACCTTGGCGGCCTCGCGCAGCTTGGCGACATAGTCGGCCTGGGCCTTGCGGGTCACGTAGGTCTCGATCTGGGCCTTCACCTGCTCGAAGTCGGGCGCCTTGCGGTTGCGCTTTTCCTCGACCTTGATGATGTGCCAGCCGAATTGCGATTTGACCGGATCGGAGATCTTGCCCGGCTCGAGCGTGAAGGCGACCGCGGAGAATTCCGGCACCATCTGCTCCTTGGTGAAGAAGCCGAGGTCGCCGCCGTCGGAGGCGCCGGGATCCTTGGACTTCTTCTTGGCGAGTTCGGCGAAGTCGGCGCCCTTGTCGAGCTCGGCCTTGATCGCCTTGGCCTCGTCCTCGGTCTCGACCAGGATGTGGCGGGCGCGCACCTCCTGCTCGCCGGTGATCTGCTTGGAGGCCTCTTCATAGACCTTCTTCATGGCGTCGTCGGTGGTCGCGGCCTTGCCCTCGCTGGCAAGCAGGCTGTCCATCAACAGGCGGTTGCGGGTGAAGGCGAGCCGCTTCTTGAAGTCGTCATTGTTCTCGATCTTCTTGTCCTCGGCGGCCTTGGACACGATCTTCATGTCGATCAGGAAGGACAGCACGTTGTCCTTGCGGGTCGAGGGGTCCATCTGCTGGAGGCTCGGGCCGAGTTCCTCCTCGGCGAGCGCCACGTCGCTGGCATGGATCTCGGAACCGTTCACCTTCGCCAGCACCGGGTCGGATTCCGCGGCGCGGACCGGGAGGCCGGCAGCCAGCACTGCGACAAGACAGCCCGTGGCGGCCAGGGTGGCGAGGCCGAGGCGCAGGCCGGTTTTGGTTTCCGGAGGCGAGGTGGTCATGCAAAATCCTTGGTCTAAAGGGGGGAAGCTCGAGCGGGGCGGACACTCGCCCAATCGTGTTACATTGGCAACGCGAAAGTCTTGTCAAAATGATGAATTCCTTGACATCTTGGCGGCGTTGACAACCCCCCGACCGGGCCATATCTCTGGCCGACCGTGTCAGTGGTGAGAGCGCTTATTTTGCTGCGTTTTTCGCCGTTGAACCCAGGATGGCCTGTTTCCCACTCAATTGGCGGAGGAGCTCCGGGCCGGGGCTCGAACCGTAGCGCGTCACGGTGAGTTGATAGGCAATCCGGCGGACCATCTCAGGCTGTATTCCAAGACTTGAAATTCAACACTGAACCAAGACCGAACTCGAGACCGAAGAACAGGAATTTCGCATGATCGGCGCGCTCGCCCGCAAGTTTTTCGGCTCCTCCAACGACCGCCGGGTCAAGGGGTATCAGTCCCGCGTCAGCGCCATCAACGCCCTGGAAGGTGAGCTCGTCAAACTGACGGACGATGAGCTCAAGGCCCGCACCGCCGAGTTCAAACAGCAGCTCGCCGGCGGCAAAACGCTCGACGACATCCTGGTTCCGGCCTTCGCCACGGTGCGCGAGGCGGCCAAGCGGACGCTTGGCCAGCGCCATTTCGACGTCCAGCTGATCGGCGGCATGGTGCTGCACGAGGGCGACATCGCCGAGATGAAGACCGGCGAAGGCAAGACGCTGGTTGCGACGCTCGCGGTCTACCTCAATGCGCTCGCCGGCAAGGGCGTCCATGTCGTCACCGTCAACGACTACCTCGCCCGCCGCGACTCCGGCTGGATGGGCCAGATCTATTCGTTCCTGGGGCTGACCACCGGCGTGATCGTGCACGGCCTCGACGATGCCGAGCGCAAGGCCGCCTATGCCTGCGACATCACCTACGGCACCAACAACGAATACGGCTTCGACTATCTGCGCGACAACATGAAGTACCGCCTGGAGGACATGGTCCAGCGCGAGCATTTCTACGCGATCGTCGACGAAGT
>DASVOL010000671.1:0-6384 GCA_036383375.1 Bradyrhizobium sp.
CGCGGCATGATGGGCGACGGCGTCATCGACATCAAATCGGTGCGCGCGATGGTCGAAGCGCAGGGCTTTGCCGGTTATTCGGAGATCGAGATCTTCTCGAATGACTGGTGGAGCCGGCCGCTGGACGAGGTGCTGCGAACCTGTATCGAGCGGCACCGGACGGTGGTCTGACCCGACCACCGGTTCGGTGGACAAGGCGCAGCGTGCCCGTTATTCCGAATGCTGTGGGTGTGAACGGCACTGAGGGCCGCTAAACTCCGCGGTCCGGACCTTCGGAGCACGACATGCGCTTGAGCGATTGCCACAATTTCCATGACTTCCGCGAGTTGGCGAGGCGGCGGCTTCCGGGGCCGATCTTCGACTATATCGACGGCGGGGCGGACGACGAGGCGACGCTTCGGCAGAACACCGTGAGCTTCGAGCGCTGCGATCTGGTGCCGAATATCCTGCGTGGCGTCGAGAACGTCGATCTCTCCGTCACCGTGATGGGCCAGAAGCTGGCAACGCCATTCTATTGCTCGCCGACCGCGCTGCAGCGGCTGTTTCATCATCAGGGCGAACGCGCCGTCGGCGCTGCGGCGGCGAAATACGGCACGATGTTCGGCGTGTCCTCGCTCGGAACAGTGAGCCTTGAGGAATTGCGCAAGGCCTACGCGACGCCGCAGGTCTACCAGTTCTACTTCCACCGGGACCGCGGGCTGAACACGGCGATGATGCAGCGCGCCAAGCAGGCCGGTGTCAACGTGATGATGCTGACGGTCGACAGCATCACCGGCGGCAACCGCGAGCGCGACCTGCGCACCGGGTTCTCGATTCCTTTCAGGCTCACTCTGGGCGGCATGCTGCAATTCGCCATCAAGCCGGCCTGGGCCATCAACTACGTCACCCACGAGAGCTTCAAGCTGCCGCAGCTCGACGAGCATGTCGACATGAGCGGCGGTGCGATGTCGATCGGGCGCTATTTCACCGAAATGCTCGATCCGGCCATGACTTGGGATGACGTCGCGCAAATGGTCCGGCAGTGGAACGGCCAGTTCTGCCTGAAGGGCGTCATGTCGGTCGATGATGCCAAGCGCGCGGTCGAGATCGGCTGCACCGGCATCATCCTGTCCAATCACGGCGGCCGACAGCTCGACGGCTCGCGGGCGGCGTTCGATCAGCTGGCCGAGATCGTCGATGCCGTGGGCGACCGGATCGATGTGATGATGGACGGCGGCATCAAGCGGGGCAGCCATGTCTTGAAGGCGCTGTCGCTGGGCGCCAAGGCCGTCGGCCTCGGACGCTTCTATCTCTATCCGCTGGCGTCGGCCGGCCAGGCCGGAGTCGAGCGCGCGCTTGGTCTGTTGCAGGCTGAGCTGGTCCGGGACATGCGGCTGATGGGGTGTTCCTCGATCAGCCAGCTCTCCCGTGCGAACCTGCGGTTCAGGTAAGCGCGCGGCCGGCCATCCAGCTATTCCGCCGTCACGAAAGGTCCTGCGTCAGCGCGGCGCCGATCTGCTCCAGCGCCCAGTCGACCTGATCGGGCGTAATCACCAGCGGCGGGGCGATCCGGATGGTGTGGTCGTGAGTGTCCTTGGCGAGGATGCCTTTCTCGCGCAGCAGCTCGCAATAGCGGCGGGCGGGACCGGCCTCGGGGTGAAGCTCGACCGCAAGCATCAGCCCGCGCCCACGGACTTCGCGGACGGTGTTGGCGCGGATGCTGCGCAATCCCTCGAGGAAGCGCGCGCCTTCGATGGCCGCGTTCTCGATCATGCCTTCGTCGACCAGCACGCGCAGCGCTGCGCGTGCGTTCGCGCAGGCAAGCGGATTGCCGCCGAAGGTCGAACCGTGCTGGCCGGGTTTCAGCGTGCCGAGCACCTCGTTGTTGGAAAGCACTGCCGAAACCGGATAGAAGCCGCCGGACAGCGCCTTGCCGAGCAGCGTGACATCGGCTTCGATGCCTTCGTGCTGTTCCGCCAGCAGCTTGCCGGTGCGGCCGAGCCCGGTCTGGATCTCGTCGAGGATCAGCATGATGTTGTTGCGGGTGCAGAGCGCGCGGACTTCGGCGAAATAGCCCGCGCGCGGAATAACGACGCCGGCCTCGCCCTGGATCGGCTCGACCAGCAGGGCGACGGTATTGGGCGTGATTGCATCCTGCAGCGCCCTGGCATCGCCGAACGGAATAATTTTGAAGCCCGGCGCGAACGGCCCGAAATGCGCGCGGGTGTCCGGGTCGGTGCTGAAGCCGACGATCGCCAGCGTGCGCCCGTGGAAATTGTCGGCGCAGACGATGATCTCGGCCTTGCCGTCAGGCACGCCCTTGACCTCGTAGCCCCATTTGCGCACCGACTTGATCGCGCTCTCCACCGCCTCCGCGCCGCTGTTCATCGGCAGCACCTTGTGCGATCCGGTCAACTCGGCGAGTTCCTCGTAGAACGGGGCGAGCTGATCGTTGTGGAAGGCCCGCGAGGTCAGCGTCAGCCGGCCGGCCTGCTCTACCATGGCGGCGAGGATTTTCGGATGGCAGTGGCCCTGATTGACCGCCGAATAGGCGGACAGGCAATCGAGGTAGCGTTTGCCATCGGTATCCCAAACCCAGACGCCTTCGCCGCGTGACAGCACGACGCCGAGCGGCGCGTAGTTGTGGGCGCCGAACTGCGCTTCCCTTGCAATGAAATCGGTGACTGGCGGACGCATGTTTCGTCACTCCAGTGATGCCGGCACCAAGGGTGCCGTCCCGCACATTATCACTGATTTGGGTATCGGCCCGCGCGGCTTAAAGGATTGCTGTGGACCAAATTCGGTCCATCCTGGTGCCGCTGCGCTACGAATCCTGATCGCGATGCGCGATCTCGAGGGTGACGAGCCGCGCCAGCAGTGTCGCCGGATAGAGCTGACCGAAGATCGCCTCGACATTGCAGAGGCTGCGCGCAAGCGGGTGCAGCGGCGCGACGTCGCCATAGCCTGTCGTCGTGAGCGTGGCGAAGGAGAAATAGATCAGCTGGCTGGCGAGCGACGGGCGGTCCTCGACCTTCATGCCGGCAAACGCATCCGGCACCAGCGTGCCGATGAAGGTGTAGAGCGCGGCGAAGATCACCGCGACCGTGAGATAGAGCAGCACCGCGCCGATTACCCGGTGATAGGTGACGCGTCCCGGCGCGAAGGTCGCGCGAGCGACCGTCACCGCCATGGTGATGCCGACCAGCAGCCAGGAGCCGGCGAACAGATTGAGGTCGAGGATCGAGGGCGAGCGCAGCCGCAGGATCGCGCCGGTCACGATCATCGCGAGCGCGACCAGCATGGTGACGACGGCGATCGCGCTGCCCGACATCACGAACACGCCGCCGACCAGGAAGATGGCAAGCAGCAGCTCGAATACCTGAAACTCGAACAAGCCGAGCGCCTGCAGCGGCGCCACCACGAACATCATGATCACGAGCAGCACGGTCAGCACCGTCAGCAGCGAATCGCCCCAGCGCTCGCGCAATTGCTCTATGCTCATGGGATCACGCGCCGCGCCGGCATGGCACGCTGAGGAAGCCGCGGAAGCGCACGCGGCCGCCGCGCACCGGCTCGCCGTCGAGCGCATAGTTCGGGAAGCGCTGTAGGAAGCGCGAGATCGCGATGGCGCCCTCGAGGCGCGCCAGCGCCATGCCGGCGCATTGATGCGCGCCGGTGCCGAAGGCGAGGTGGCGGTTCGGCGTGCGTGCGACGTCGAAGCCTTCAGGGTTGGGGAACTGCGCGGGATCGCGGTTGGCGGCGCCGATGCACAGCGTGACCAGCGTGCCGGGCGGCAGCTTGATGCCGCCGAGCTCGGTCTCCTCCACGATCATCCGGTTGCCGAGCTGGTTCGAGCTTTCGTAGCGTAGCATCTCCTCAACGGCGGTCTTGATCAGCTCGGGCTGCGCGATCAGCCGCTGCTTCTGTTCGGGATATTGGGTGAGCGTCACCAGCCCGTTGCCGATCAGGTTGGTCGTGGTCTCGTGGCCGGCGTTGAGCAGGAAGATGCAATTGTGCAGCAATTCCTTCGCGGTCAGCCGCTCGCCATTGTCCTCACCCTGGATCAATCGCGTCAGCACATCGCGCTCGGGATTGCCTGGTTTGGCGCGGCGGCGTTCGACCAGGGTTTCGAGATAGGCGAGGAAATCCTTCACCGCGTCGTTGCCGCGGTCGAATGCGTCCTTGGCGATCACCGGCTCCAGCGCGCCCAAAATCGCCAGCGACCAGTCGCGCAGCGGCTCGCGCTCGTCGTGCGGCACGTCGAGCAAATTGCCGATCACCTCGACCGGGATTGCGGACGCGAAGTCGCCGATCAGCTCGAAGCGATCCTTCGTGGCGATCCGGTCGAGCAGGCTGTCGACCAGCACGATCAGGTCCGGCTCCATGCCGGCGATCGCCCGCGGCGACAATGCGCCCATGATCAGGCGCCGCACGCGAGTATGCGCCGGCGGATCGTTGAAGACGAGGCTCGTCGTATGGTGCTCGTAGAGCAGCGAGTTGCCGTATTTCGGCAGGAACTCCTTCTTCTTGTCTGACGAGAAGGTCTTGGTGTTCTTGTAGGCGGCGATCAGGTCGTCGTAGCGGGTGAGAAAATAGCAGCCGTTCGGCAGCCGCTTGACCGGCGCGTGTTCGCGCAGCGCGCGATAGGTCGGGTAGGGGTTGGCGTAGAAGTCAGCCGTCAGCTTTTCCAGGTCGAAGCCGTCAGCCAGCTCTCGCGAGTCTCCGTCCATGCCGTGGTTCCAACCCTAATTAGTTTCATTTGCAACTATTCTAGGCCGCGGTCGGTGGGCACGCAACATAATTTGGGTTACCGGTGCAACGGTGGCCCAAATAGCGATGTGGCTATGCCGATCAAGACAGGCATGCTCAGGCCCCATGCAAGGACCTTCCAGTAAAACTTCAGCATCTCGCGGTGGATTTTCTGACCAGTAGGATTGTAGCGGCTTGAGTCAAAGAAGCCGCCTCTGGCTCCGCCGATACTCTCGCCTGGCGCTAGATTGTTGAGCAGCCGAATCTGAAAATGCCAAAGGCGCGCGATCATTACGCAGAGGCCGAGCATCCAAATGATCACGAGCGTCCAAATCAGCTTGTGCATGCCTAGTCACCAGCTTACTCTCGTAGAGCACCCGGACAATACCGAGCCTCACCGCGCGATGCGAGTAAATCGCAGAGCCACATGCGGTTTTGCGCTTTGATGAAGCGCGAGCGCTCCTCTACAGTCGCGGCCAAACAATCAAGACCGGAAACGCCAATGCATGCCCGTGCCGAGACCGCGGCCTCCTGGCCCGAGGAGATTTTCTCGATTCTGCAGCGCTTCGAGGTGCGCCAGGTGCCCTACGTGCCGGACGCCGGGCATTCCGAATTGATCGAGCGCGTACTGGGATCGTCCTCGATGCGCGGTATCGCGCTGACCACCGAGGAGGAGGGCGTGGCGCTGCTCGCGGGCGCCTGGGCCGGTGGCCAGCGCGGCGTGCTGCTGATGCAGTCGAGCGGGGTCGGCAATTGCATCAACATGCTGTCGCTGGTGCAGATCTTCCGCCTGCCGTTCCTCACGCTGGTGACGATGCGCGGCGAATGGGGCGAGTTCAATCCCTGGCAGGTGCCGATGGGCTCGAACACCCAAGGCATTCTCGAACTGGCAGGGATCAAGGTGCTGCGCGCCTCGCGTCCGGACGAGGTGCGCGAGGTCGTCGAAGCGGGCGCGGCGCAGGCCTACAACGCCTGCACGCCAACCGCCGTGCTGCTGTCGCAGCGTCTGATCGGGGCAAAGGTCTTCACCAAATGAGCAAAGCCAATCTCCTCGACCGCCGCGCCGTGGTGTCCGAACTGCTGAGGGATCGCAAGGGCGCCTTTGCCGTCGGCGGCCTCGGTGCCTCCACGTATGACATCGCCGCGGCCGGCGACCACGACCGCAATTTCTATCTCTGGGGCGGCATGGGCGGCGCCGTGATGATCGGGCTTGGCCTCGCGCTGGCCCAGCCGACCCTGCCGGTGGTCGTGATCACCGGCGACGGCGAGATGCTGATGGGCATGGGGAGCCTCGCAACCGTCGCGCTGCAGCAGCCGAAAAACCTCTCGATCATCGTGCTCGACAACGAGGCCTATGGCGAGACCGGCGGTCAGACCAGCCATACGGCTGTTACCGCCGACCTCGTCGGTGTTGCCAAGGCCTGCGGAATCGGAGATAGCCGCTCGATCAGCACGATGGCTGAGGTCGAGGCTTTTGCGTCGTCTTTGCAAGATGTTACGGCCGGGCCACGGTTTGCCAGCGCGAAGATCGACGGGGCCAATCTGGAGCGCGTGCTGTCCAGCCGCGACGGCACCTACATCGTCAACCGCATCAGAGGGTCGATCGGACACACTCCGATATAAAGTGACTTTCGCGGTGCAATAGAACCTTGACTT
>DASVOL010000672.1:0-3355 GCA_036383375.1 Bradyrhizobium sp.
GCGCCGAGGTCGCGCGCCAGCCACGCGACCGGTTGCGGGCGCTCAGTGGTGACGATGGCGCCGAGGATCTGCCAGCGCGCGCTGGTCAAGCCAAGTCCGGCCACCATCCGGTCGCCGGCGGTGAACAGCAGGCTGTTGAGCCTGAACAGGTCGAGAATCAGGTCGCTCAGGGCTTCGCCGGCCGGCGTTCGCTTGGTTTGCGGCATTTGTCACCATAAGTTTATATTGACATCATGATGTCAAAATACTATGTATCCATCTGATCGAAATGACATCATAGCACCATATCAACGGAGCCAGCCATGCCGCAGATGCGCCCCCTCGACCCCGCATTCCCGATCGACCGCCAGCTCGCGGTCGATGCCAGCAACGTCGTGCTGGTCAATCTCTTCACGCTCGATGCAGCCGACGAGGACACCTTCCTGAAAGCCTGGCAGGCCGACGCCGCCATCATGAAGCGGCAGCCGGGCTTCATCTCGACCCAGCTGCATCGCGCGCTCGGCGACAGCCCGGCCTATCTGAACTACGCGGTATGGGAATCCACCGCGGCCTTCCGCGCCGCCTTTGCCAACCCGGAGTTCAGGGCGAAGCTCGCCGCCTATCCGGCCTCGGCGGTGGCGTCGCCGCATCTGTTCCAGAAGGTGGCGGTGGCCGACATCTGCGTGGCTTGAAGCGCGATGGATACTGTGCACTGCTCCATCCACGTCATTGCGAGCGAAGCGAAGCAATCTATGGCGCCGCAGGCGGAGAGATGGATTGCTTCGTCGCTCTCGCTCCTCGCAATGACGGTGGTGCAAAGCGTCGTAGGCTCTCAGCACTAGGAATGATGCTCTACCTTCTAAGTTAAAAAGAAAGCCGATAGTATCTCTTCGCTAGATCGAAGCCGAGGGGGCGATGAAGTCACTCTGAATCCGCTCCTAGGACAGATTGCACCATGTCACAACGCCCGCTGTTCTACGTCGATTTCAACGAATTGATGGAAGATGATGTCGTCTTGCTCTCGCAAACCGACATCAAAAAAGACGTCGACGGAAATGATATCGAGCTGGTTGAAGGGCTCCCGATCGCAATCTATTCGGATGATATCGGAGCGAACGGGCAGCCCGATAATTTGGTGGCCGAGGGTGTGGTGATCCTGAATAAACACATCGGCTCTTATCCCGGCGTGAAATGGTGTTGCCGGATTGGCCCTAAGGGTATCTTGCATCAGTCAGATTTAACTGGATAAACCGTCAGACGCCGGACGTCAGGTCAAGATCGCTCAGCTGTGCACCAGCATGCTGACACCGAGCGTGGCAGCCGCGGCCAGAAAGGCTATGTCCAGGAAGCGCAGCGGTGCTTTCGGGCGATGGCCGGCAGAACCGGATATGGCGTAGTAGAAGCTATAGGCCGCGCCGACGACGGCAAACGTCAACGTCTGCCGGATCCAGAATGTCAGGACGACCGCAAAATCATCGATGCTGTCCAAGGCATAAGCGCCGAGCGCGAACACAGCGCCGATCGCGTAGAACAGCACGAGCGTTGTCGTCAGGGATTTGGCGTCGCGGGACATGCGATGATCCTTACAGCTCCATTGTCATCAAATCGCAAAAAAGAAGGCCGCCCGGAGGCGGCCTTCGATTTCGATGCGGATGTGGCGGGAGCTTAGAAGCCGCCCATGCCGCCCATTCCTCCCATGCCGCCGCCGCCCGGCATCGCCGGCGCCGCGTCCTTCGGCAGTTCGGCGACCATGGCCTCGGTGGTCACCAAGAGGCCGGCCACCGAGGAGGCGTCCTGCAGCGCGGTGCGCACCACCTTGGCGGGGTCGATGATGCCCTTGTCGACCATGTCGACATAGTCCTCGGTCTGGGCGTCGAAGCCGAAGGTCTCCGACTTGTTCTCGAGGATCTTGCCGACCACGATCGAGCCCTCGACACCGGCGTTCTCCGAGATCTGGCGGACCGGAGCTTCGAGCGCCTTGAGCACGATGTTGATGCCGGCCTGGACGTCGGCATTCGGGTTGGTGAGACGGCCGACCGCCTTCTTGGCGCGCAGCAGCGCCACGCCGCCGCCGGGCACGATACCTTCCTGCACCGCGGCGCGGGTCGCGTTCAGCGCGTCCTCGACACGGTCCTTCTTCTCCTTGACCTCGACTTCGGTCGCACCGCCGACCTTGATGACGGCAACGCCGCCGGCGAGCTTGGCAAGGCGCTCCTGCAGCTTCTCACGGTCGTAGTCCGAGGTGGTTTCCTCGATCTGCGCCTTGATCTGGCCAACGCGGGCGTCGATGTCCTTCTTCTTGCCGGCGCCCTTGACGATCGTGGTGTTCTCCTTGTCGATCACGATCTTGCCGGCGCGGCCGAGCATGTTGACCGTGACGTTCTCGAGCTTCATGCCGAGGTCGTCGGAGATCAGCTGGCCTCCGGTCAGGATCGCGATGTCCTCCAGCATCGCCTTGCGGCGATCGCCGAAGCCCGGCGCCTTGACGGCGGCGACCTTGAGTCCGCCGCGCAGGCGGTTGACCACCAGCGTCGCCAGCGCCTCTCCCTCGACGTCCTCGGCGAGGATCAGCAGCGGACGGCCCGACTGCACCACGGCTTCCAGCACCGGCAGCATCGACTGCAGGCCGGTCAGCTTCTTCTCGTGCAGCAGGATGTAGGCATCCTCGAGCTCGGCGGTCATCTTTTCGGCGTTGGTGATGAAGTAGGGGCTGAGATAGCCACGGTCGAACTTCATGCCCTCGACGATGTCGACCTCGGTCTCGAGCGACTTGTTCTCCTCGACGGTGATGACGCCCTCGTTGCCGACCTTCTGCATCGCCTGCGCGATCATCTTGCCGATAGCGGCATCGCCATTGGCCGAGATGGTGCCGACCTGGGCGACTTCGGCGGAGGAGGCGACCGGCTTGGCGCGCTTCTCGATGTCCTTGATCACGGCGGCGACCGCGGTGTCGATGCCGCGCTTGAGGTCCATCGGGTTCATGCCGGCGGCGACCGACTTGGCGCCCTCGCGGACGATGGCCTGCGCCAGCACGGTTGCGGTGGTGGTGCCGTCACCGGCGGTGTCGTTGGTCTTGGAAGCGACCTCGCGCAGCATCTGCGCGCCCATGTTCTCGAACTTGTCGTCGAGCTCGATCTCCTTGGCGACGGTGACGCCGTCCTTGGTGATGCGCGGGGCGCCGAAGCTCTTGTCGATCACGACGTTGCGGCCCTTCGGACCGAGCGTGACCTTCACCGCGTTGGCGAGGATGTCGACGCCCTTCAGAATCCGCTCGCGGGCGTCCCGCGAGAATTTCACGTCCTTGGCTGCCATCTGGCTACCCTTTCCGGTGTTAAGTTCACTAAATTCATGGAGACGGGCGCCAAAACCGTGAAGT
>DASVOL010000673.1:0-6568 GCA_036383375.1 Bradyrhizobium sp.
GACTGGAACACGAGATTGTCCGCAACCGTCAGGCTCGGGATCAGGTTGAACTGCTGGAAGACGAGGCCGAGCCGGTCGCGGCGCAGTTCGGCGCGGCCGGCATCGTTGAGGGCGGAGACCATGATATCCGCAAGGCTGATCTCGCCGCTGTCGGCAGCGTCCAGCCCCGCGATCAGATGCAGCAGCGTGCTCTTGCCGCTGCCGGATTCGCCCGATAGCGCCACGCTCTCGCCGGTCGCCACAGCGAGGTCGACGCCGCGGAGCACCGCGACGTCTTCACCGGCCGAGCGGTAACTCTTGGTCAGGCCGGTGACGCGAAGCACCGCGGCGGTCTGGTCAGATGAAGCGATGGCCGTGCCTCATTCAAGGCTTCTGGTATTTCAGGACGAACTCGTCGATCGGCACCGGCGCCTTGAAGACGGGAATGTCCTTCGGGTCCTCGGCATGATGCAGGAAATCGCCCTCGGCCACCAGCTTGAAGCCGGCCGCCTCGATCTCCTGCTTCAGGGTGCTCTCCTCGATCCGGTGCAGCGTCTTGGCGACGCTTGTACCTTCGCCCGCCTTGGCCGAGTGGTCCGCGATGATCAGGTAACCGCCCGGCTTCAGCGCAGCGAACATCTTCTTGTTCATCGCGGCGCGATCGACCGGCAGATAGCTGATGTCGTGATAGAAAAAGAAGAAGGTGATCATGTCGAGGTTGCTGACCTCGGGCGGGATCGGATCGTCATAGTCGCGCACCACATGGACCACGTTCTTCATCGCCGGCGACTTGGCGCGGGTGTCGAACTTGTCCTTGACGAAGCGCTCGAGCACGGTCGCCGAGTCCTGTGCGTAGACCTTGCCCGATGGGGCGACGGTGCGTGCCAACAGTTCGGTGCTGTAGCCGGCGCTCGCGGCCATGTCGAGGATGTTCATGCCGGGCTTGACGCCGGCAAAGGCCAGCATCTTGGCCGGCTGGCGGCGCTGGTCGACTTGGCGATCCGCATCGCTGCGGTCCGGCGCCGCGACGATCGCCGCATAGTCGGGACCGGCGGCGTCCTCGGCGCGGACTTGAGGCAATGCGAGAAGCGTGGCGGACGCAAGCGCCGCGCAGGCGGCTACGCGAAGGATCGATCTGTTCATGAAATAACCCAACCTCCAATAACCTCGGCTTTTCGTTAGCCGGAGCATAGCAGCCGGCCCATGACAGATCACCGCTTCACGGGCCGCGACGACGCGATCGTGATCGGGCGCTTACCTGCCGTTCGTGTCGCGCCGGCCACAGGACCCGAGGAAATGCGGGTTGCGTTGCGCGGCGAGGCATGGCTAGCATCGCCAATTGGGGCCGATCTTACGAAGCCAAAAAACGAAACGACGGGGAGCCAGACATGACGACGCAACCGACGTCCAAAGGGATGTCGACGGGGACGCCCAGAGGCGCCTGGCAAATCACCTTCCTTCTGTTCCTGTACATGGTGGTGAACTTTGCGGACAAGATCGTGGTCGGGCTTGCCGGCGTGCCGATCCGGAAGGAGCTGGGTCTCACCCCCGAGCAGTTCGGCGATCTCGGCTCATCCTTCTTCTATCTGTTCGCGATCTCGGCGGTCGTGGTCGGCTTCATCGTCAACCGCGTCGAGACGCGCTGGGTCCTGCTGATCCTGGCGGTGATCTGGTCGCTGGCGCAATTTCCGATGATCGGCACCGTCAGCCTCACGACGCTCACGATCTGCCGCATCATCCTCGGTGCCGGCGAAGGACCGGCCTTCTCGGTCGCCGCGCACGCGATCTACAAATGGTTTCCGGATGAGAAGCGCACGCTGCCGACCGCGATCCTGTCGCAGGGTTCGGCGTTTGGCGTGATCCTCGCGGTGCCCGCGCTGAACTGGATCATCGTCAATCACAGCTGGCATCACGCCTTCGGCGCGCTCGGCATCGTCGGCCTGCTCTGGACCGTCGCCTGGTTCGCGCTCGGCAAGGAAGGGCCGCTGGTGTCAACGGCTGCCGTTGTCGCCGATGAACCACGGATTCCCTACTGGAAGCTGCTGACGTCGCGCACCTTCGTCGGCTGCGTGGTCGCGACCTTCGGCGCCTATTGGGCGCTGTCGCTCGGGCTGACCTGGTTCACGTCCTTCATCATCGAAGGGCTCGGCTTCTCGCAGCAGCAGGCTGGCTTCGTCTCGATCCTGCCCTGGATCTTCGGTGCGACGATCGTGATCCTGACCGGCTGGATCTCGCAGCTGATGCTGGCGCGCGGCTTCACCACCCGCGGCGCGCGCGGCGTGCTCGGCTCGGTGCCGCTGATCGTCGGCGGCTGCATCCTCGCAACGTTGCCCTATGCGCCACCGGGCGCGCTGATGATCGCACTGCTGGTGATAGGCTCCGGTCTGTGCGGCTCGATCTATGTGGTGTGCCCGCCGATGCTCGGCGAGTTCACGCCGGTGTCGCAGCGTGGCGCGATCATCGCGATCTACGGCGCGCTGTACACGATCTCGGGCATCCTGGCGCCGATGGTGATGGGCAGTGTGATCCAGCACGCCGCCACGCCGATGGCCGGCTACATGTCGGGCTTCACCATCAACGCCGCGATCATGGCCGGCTCCGGCCTGCTCGGATTGCTGCTGTTGTGGCCGAACACCGAGCGCGCGCGGCTGACCGGCAGGTCGCAGCCCGCCGGCACGATCAAGGGCGCGATGTCGCCGACGTAAGGGGCGCGCCGCTTCGACCCTCCCCTGGAGGGGGAGGGTCGGATCACATTGAGCGTAGCGAAATGTGAGACGGGGTGGGGTGATCTCTCAACACGGGCAGCATCCGTGTGGAGAGACCGTCACCCCACCCCGCTGCGCATTCCGCTTCGCTACATGCCCAGCGACCCTCCCCCTCCAGGGGAGGGTGACGCGGCGGTCGCGGTTCGCGTCAATGTCGAGCTCTCTGTAGCCCGGATGAAGCGCAGCGAAATCCGCGGCCTTGCTATCCGCGGATACAGCTGCCCCGGACTGCGCTTCGCTTCATCCGGGCTACAAGCTATCTCAGTTCATTCCCCGCGCGCCGCGGACCAGCCTGCCCGGCCGCGCGCCGGTGGCCTTGCCTTCGCGCTGGGTCACCACGCCGGAAACGATAGTCGCGTCGTAGCCGTCGACCTGTTGCAGCAGCCGGCGGCCGCCGACCGGGAGGTCGTAGTGCACCTTCGGCGGATGCAGATGCAGCCGGTCGTAATCGATCACGTTGACGTCGGCCTTGAAGCCCGGCGCGATCACGCCGCGATCGGTGAGGCCGACCGACAGCGCGGTCTTGCGCGACTGCGCCGCGATCACGAACGGGATCGAGAGCTTGTCGCCGCGGCTGCGGTCGCGCGTCCAATGCGTCAACAGATAGGTCGGGAAGCTGGCATCGCAGATGATGCCGCAATGCGCGCCGCCGTCGGAGAGGCCGGGCACGGCGCTCGGCTCGCGCAGCATCTCATGCACGGCATCGAGATTGCCGTCGGCATAATTCAGGAACGGCACGTAGAGTATGCCGCGGCCTTCGTCGGTCAGCATCGCGTCATAGGCGAGCTCTTCCGGCTGCCTGCCCTGGCGGCGCGCCTGCGGGCCGAGCGCGTTTTCCGGCGGCTGTTCATAGTCCGGCGGATTGCCCAGCAGATACATCTTGTCGTAGTTCGGCCGGAAGAACAGCGGATCGTCGGTCGCGGTTGCGCTCTCGCTCAGGATCGCGGCGCGCACCTCGGGCCGGCGCAGATGCGTCAGCCGCTCCGCCAGCGGCAGCCTGGCGATTTCGCGATAGCTCGGATGGGTCTGGAACGGGTTGCGCGACAATTCCAGCCCGAGCAGCAGCCCGACCGGCCGCGCCGCGATCTGGGTCGTGATCGACAGGCCGCGGGCGGCTGCCTCATTGATAGTGTCCATGGTCTGCCGCCAGCGCCGCGGCGCCTTGTCGGCCTGGGCAACCGAGAACGAGATCGGACATTTTGTGTTCTCGGCGACCCGCAGCATCATCGGAAGGTCTTCGTGCACGGTGCTCTGGTCGAGCACGAATTGCAGCACGCTGCGGCCGACGCCGTGCATCGCGCCGGCGATCGCGGTCAATTCGTCCTCGCCCGCCTTCAGCGTCGGCGTGTAATCGCCGGTCGAGGTACGGTGGTTGAGCGTGCGCGAGGTCGAGAAACCCAGCGCGCCCGATCGCACCGCGTCGCCCGCGAGCGCGGCCATCGCCTGGTTGTCCTCGGGCGTCGCGGGATCGCGGCGCGCGCCGCGCTCGCCCATCACATAGACCCGCAGCGCCGCGTGCGGCAGTTGCGCGCCGATGTCCATGTCGAAGCTGCGTTTCGACAGCCACTCCATGTAGTCGGGGAAGCTTTCCCATGCCCAGGGAATGCCGGCGCTCAGCACCGGCTCCGGAATGTCCTCGACACCTTCCATCAGCTCGATCAGCCTGCCGTGGTCGCTCGGCCGGCACGGCGCGAAGCCGACGCCGCAATTGCCCATGATCGCTGTCGTGACGCCGTTCTGCGACGACGGGGTGATGTCCTGGCTCCAGGTCACTTGGCCGTCGTAATGGGTGTGGACGTCGACGAAGCCGGGCGCCACGAGCTTGCCGCGTGCGTCGATCTCTTCCTTGCCCTTTGCAGAGACCTTGCCGACTTCGGTGATCTTGCCGCCCGCGATCGCGACATCGGCCTCATAGAGGTCGCCGCCCTTGCCGTCGGCGATGTTGCCGCCGCGGATCACGAGGTCTGGGGTCGAGGTCATGGCGTTTCATCCCGGGCTGTTCTTGGTTGACAGCATCATGGGTGAGCCCTTGATGCTGTCAACCATCGCCGGTGAAGCTCTGGGATGCGCTGGTGACGATTTTGCCAGCGAGAACATGCGTTGCGCCCGGCGGAAATTTGTTCCGTCGGGCAAGCCAACGCGTGCCTATCGCGCGCCGAAGAACGATGTCTTCTGGGTCTCCTCGGCCTGCAGCCTGGCGCGCACCCGCATCAGGTCCTTCCAGCCGATATAGCCGACGAGGCGCTGATCCTCGCGCGAGATCACAGGCAGATGCGAGACGTTGACCTGCATCAGGCGGTCGGCGAGCCGGTCGAGATACTCGTCGGGATAGGCGACGGTGATCTTGCTCCCGGTTAGCAACTGCTTGAGCGTCGCGGTGCGATGCTTGCCGGCGCGGCGCCAGCGCAGCACGGACGGCGGGTCGATCACCCCGAGCACGTGATGGTTGGCATCGACGACGGGGAAGCTCGGGTGACCGGTCTTCGGGTTGGTCAGGAAGGCTGCCGCGCCATGCAGCGTCATGGTGTCGGCGACCGTCTCGACCGCCTTGGTCATCACGTCGCGCACACGCGTCAGCGCGAAGGGATCGACCCGGTACTCGCGCACCAGATGGTGGCCGCGCCGCGCCACCTTCTCGGTCAGGATCGAGCGCCGCATCAAGAGCACCGTGACGCCATGCGCGCTGCAGCAGGCCGCGATCAGCGGCAGCAGCACATGGGTGTTGCCGGTGAGCTCGACCGCGAAGAAGGTCGCAGTCAGCGGTGAGCGCATCGTGCCGCCCATCGTCGCCGCCATCGCCAACAGCGCCCAGAAGCCGGGGCTCGCCGCCGGAAGGTAGCCGCTCAGCGCCGTTCCCATCGCACCGCCCATGATCAGCAGCGGCGCCAGCACGCCGCCCGACGTGCCCGAGCCGAGTGCGACCGACCAGATCACGGCCTTCACCACCAGCAGCAGCAGCGCGGCTTTCAGCACCACGTCGCCTTGCAGCATCGAAGCCAAATTGTCATAGCCGACACCGAGCGCCTGCGGTTCGATCAACCCGCCGAGGCCGACGACCAGGCCGCCGATCAGCGGCCACCACATCCAGTGGATCGGCAGCTTGAGGAAAATGTCCTCGCAGCCATAGACCAGCTGGGTGAGCACGCCCGACAACAGCCCGGACAGGATGCCGATCAGCATCCAGGCCCCGAGCTGAAGCACGGAGATGTCGACGCTGCCCGTGAACGGAAACAGCGGCGCGGGCATGTGCAGGAAGGTACGCCCCACCGCCGCCACCACGGCGGCGACGGTGACCGGAATGAAGCTGCGCGGCGTCCATTCGAACAGCAGCAGTTCGACTGCGAGCATGATCGCGGCGATCGGCGTTCCGAACACCGTGGTCATGCCGGCGGCGGCGCCCGCCACCAGCAGGGTCTTGCGCTCGTTGTCCGTGACGGGGAGCATCTGTGCGATCAGCGAGCCGATCGCGCCGCCTGTCATGATGATCGGGCCCTCGGCGCCGAACGGGCCGCCGGTGCCGATCGAGATCGCCGACGACAAGGGCTTTAGGATCGCCACCTTGGGATCGAGCCGCGAACGGCCCAGCAAGATCGCCTCGATGGCTTCCGGAATGCCGTGCCCGCGGATCTTCTCACTGCCGAAGCGCGCCATCAGGCCGATGATCAGCGAGCCCGCGACCGGCACCAGCACGGTCCAGAGGCCGAGCGGCGAGTCCTGCAATTTCAGGTCGGCGAAGCTGAACTGGCCGAAATAGGCGATGTTGGTGGCAAGCTTGATCAGCTGCAGCAGTCCCGCACCGGCCAGCACGCCGGCGGCGGAGACGA
>DASVOL010000674.1:0-6686 GCA_036383375.1 Bradyrhizobium sp.
GGATCGCATTACGGCGGCGGCGGCGCGGGGCGGGCGTCCGCGGCGCCGGCTCGGTCAGTTGCGGCAGATGGAAGATGTCGCTCCACATCTGCCAGGCGGAGGTGATTTCTTCGGCATCCGAACTGGTGCCGAGCGGAATGGTGAGCGCGGGATCGCGGTGAACCAGCACCAGCATCTGCGCGTCGTCGATGCCGCGCAGGGCGACGCCGAGGAAATCGCTGACGCGAACATTGACCGCCATCCGCATGCCGAGAACGGCGCGGCGCAGCACGACATGTTCGCGATGAAGCTCGACCTGCCGCATGCCGCCATCCGCGCGCGCATCCTGCGCGTGGAAGCTGAGCGGGAGGGAAAGTGGGTCGAGCCGTAGTGCGCGGCTCGACCCGGCGGAATTGATTCCGCTTGTTGGTGTTTGACGCCTCAAAGCCTTAGTCTCCCCGCCGGGATTATGCTCCCGGTCGATGTGTGAGAGCCTAGCCGAGCGATGGCCGTTTCGGCTTAAAAAGCCTGGTTAACCGCTCCTCACCTGGCGCCATGATTGACAAGAGGTTGGCCCGCATGATTGACGAAGCCTTGCGCCGATCACTCAAATCTTTGTTGCCCGCCGGTGCAAAGTGCTTGAATTCCCTGTGAATCCGGCACATCTGGTTAGGTCTGTCGACGCCATTCCGGGCCCCCCTCAATCCGCAGGAATTCGTTCGTGAACTCTTCACCATCTGCATCGCGACACGGCGATACCTCCGATCTGTTCGATCAGTCCGGCCTGAGCGACCTTGCGCAGCGCCTGGTCGAAGCCGCAAAGCGCGCCGGCGCCGATGCGGCCGATGCCATCGCGGTGCGCGGCGTCTCGCAAGGCGTCGAAGTCCGCGACGGCCGCGTCGAGGAAACCGAACGCTCCGAAGGCGATGATGTCGGACTTCGGGTGTTCGTCGGCCAGCGCCAGGCGGTGGTCTCGACCAACGACGTCAGCGGCGATGGGGTTGCAAAGCTCGCCGAGCGTGCGGTCGCGATGGCGCGCGTGGCGCCCGACGACAAATATGTCGGTCTGGCCGATCCCGCGCTCCATGCGCATGATTTCCCCGATCTCGATCTGCTCGACCGCACCGTGCCGACCACGGCCGAGCTCGAGCAACGCGCCATCGAGGCGGAGGCTGCAGCGCTCGCGGTCAAGGGTGTTTCCAAGTCCGGCGGTGCGTCGGCCTCGACCGGGATCGGCGGCATGGTGCTGGTGACCTCGACCGGCTTCCACGGCTCGTATCTGCGCTCCAGCCACGGCATCTCGACGACGGCGATTTCCGGTGAGGGCACCGGCATGGAGCGCGACTATGACTTCACCAGCGCGCCGCATGCGTCCGATCTCGATTCACCCACGGCTGTTGGCCGCAAGGCCGGCGAGCGCGCGGTGGCGCGGGGAAATCCGCGCAAGGTCGAGACCTGCAAGGTGCCCGTGGTGTTCGACCCGCGGGTTGCGGGCTCGATCGTCGGCCATGTCGTCGGCGCGATCAACGGCGCCTCGATCGCGCGCCAGACCAGCTTCCTGAAGGACAAGCTCGGCGAACAGCTGTTCTCCCGGGACATCCGCATCATCGACGATCCCTTGCGCGTGCGCGGCCTGCGCTCGCAGACCTTCGACGCCGAGGGCGTCAAGGTGAAGAAGATCGCGCTGATCGACGAAGGCGTGCTGACCACCTGGGTGCTGGACTCCGCGACCGCGCGCGAGCTCGGCCTGGTCACGACCGGGCATGCGCATCGCGGCGTGTCGTCCTCGCCGTCGCCCGGCACCTATAATCTGCATCTCGAGCCGGGCGCGGTGACGCCAAAGGAACTGATCTCCGACATCAAGCAGGGCTTCTATGTCACCGACCTGATCGGCTCCGGCGTCAACGGTGTGACCGGCGATTACAGCCGCGGCGCGTCCGGCTTCTGGATCGAGAATGGCGAGATCACCTATCCGGTCAGCGAAGTGACCATCGCCGGCCACCTGCTGCCGATGTTCAAGTCGCTCGTCGCCGCCAACGATCTGGAATTCCGCTACGGCGTCAATTCGCCGACCCTGCGCATCGAGGGCCTGACGCTTGGCGGACGCTGATACGGACGACTGGACCAAGGCGCGCGACGCCGCCTTGCTGACCAAGACAGTGCAGGAGGCGGGCCGGCTCGGTCTGTCGATGTTCCGCACCGAGTTGAAGAACTGGATCAAGGGCGCGTCCTCGCCGGTCTCCGAGGCCGACATCGCGGTCAACGACCTGCTAGAGCAGCAGCTGCGTTCGGCGACGCCGGGTTACGGCTGGCTATCGGAGGAGAGCGCCGACAACGAGAGCCGACTCGACAGGCGCTTCACCTGGATCGTTGATCCGATCGACGGCACCCGCGCCTATCTTGCCGGCCGTGAGGATTGGTGCGTCAGTGTGGCGCTGGTTGAAAATGCATCGCCGGTGCTCGCGGCGGTGTATGCGCCGGCGACCGAGGAATTCTTCTTCGCCGCCCGCGGCCAGGGCGCCACCCTGAACGACAGCGGCGTGCATGCGACCGCAGGCATCGATTTCGATTTCCCCCGCATGGCCGGACCGAAACCGCTGGTGCAGCGGCTCAGCCCGACGTCGGACGAGATCACGCTCTATCCCCGGATCGGATCGCTCGCCCTGCGGTTGTGCCGTGTAGCACAAGGTCGACTTGACGCCGCTTTTGCCGGCGGGCAAAGCCGCGACTGGGATCTTGCCGCCGCGAATTTGATCGTGCAGGAAGCGGGTGGTAAGATGACTGCGCTCTCGGGGGAAGCGATTGAGTACAATCGCCGGGAGGTGACGCATGGGGTGCTGGTGGCAGCAGGACGCGAACGTCATGCACGCATTGTCGAGCATTTTCGCAACCGTCCATTGCCGTGAGATCCCGCCGATCCGCACCGTGCTTCCGATTGTGACGAACTGACTTGTTACGACAGACTTGTGACGACCAGACTTGTGACGACTAGACCTGTGACGACCACGACTTCATTTGCTTGCCGGGCATCTCGTTAGGAAAACCATCATGTCAGACAATGCCCAGCCACAACTGCTTCACCTCGTGATCGGCGGCGAGTTGACCGATCTCGAGCACAACACCTTCAAGAATCTGGACGAAGTCGAGATCGTCGGCGTCTACCCGAACTATGCGACCGCCTATGCGGCCTGGAAGGCGAAGGCGCAAGCGACCGTGGATAACGCCCAGATGCGCTATTTCGTCGTTCACCTCCACCGGTTGCTCGATCCCGAGCAGGACGCAAAGCACTCCCATTGAAACGACTATTTCGCGATCTGCTGCGCAGCGGCTTCGTGCAGCGCGCGCTGGGTGTGCTTGCGGCCGAGTATCTGCGGCTGGTGTGGTACACCAACCGCTTCATCTATCAGCCGCATGAGGTGTACGGGATCGTCGAGCCCTTGATGCCGGCGATCTTCGTGTTCTGGCACGGCCAGCACTTCATGACGCCGTTCATCAAGACCAAGGACAGCTACCGCGCCAAGGTCTTGATCTCCCGCCACCGCGACGGCGAGTTCAATGCCCTGGCGGTCGAGCGGCTCGGCATCGGCACGATCAGGGGTTCCGGAGACCATTCCGGCGCGTTCCATCGCAAGGGCGGGGTCGGCGCCTTTCTGGAGATGGTCCGGACGCTGGAAGACGGCTGCAACATGGCCACCACGGCCGATGTGCCGAAGCGGGCGCGGGTGGCGGGCCTCGGGGCCATCATGCTGGCGCGGGAAACCGGCCGGCCGATCATTCCCTTTGCGATGGTCACCAGCCGATTCATCCGGTTGAAAAACTGGGATTCCACGACCATCAATTTGCCATTCGGGCGCGGCGCAGTGGTAGGTATTGAGCCGGTCTATGTGCCGCCGGATGCCGATGCCGCGACGATGGAACAGCTTCGGCAGCACGTGGAGAATCTGCTCAACGAAGCGACCCGGCGCGCCTATGCAGCCGTCGGGCGGCCGGAGGCAACGCTTGGCTAGCTCGCTACCGATGACGTTGCGTGTCTACCGCAAGCTGTCGTCCGCGATGGTGCCGCTCGCGCCTGCCCTGATCAAGCGGCGGCTCAAGCTCGGCAAGGAAGATCCCGAACGCGTCGGCGAACGGCGCGGCATGAGCGGCGATACCAGGCCGCAGGGACCGCTGGTGTGGATCCACGGCGCGAGCGTCGGCGAGGTGCTGGCGGCCGTCGGGCTGATCGAGCGGCTGCGCGCGCTCAATCTGCGCATCCTGCTCACCTCGGGCACGGTGACCTCGGCCGCGATCGTCGCCAAGCGCTTTCCGCCCGACGTGATCCATCAATACGTCCCGTACGACTCGCCGCGCTATGTCGCGCGCTTCCTCGATCACTGGCGTCCGTCGCTGGCGTTGTTCATCGAGTCCGACCTGTGGCCGAACCTGATCCTGTCGAGCGCCGCGCGGCGGCTGCCGATGGTCTTGATCAACGGGCGGATGTCGCAGCGCTCGTTCCCGCGCTGGCGCCGGGTCTCCAACACCATCGGGGCGCTGCTCGGGCGGTTCGACATCTGCCTCGCGCAATCGAAGACCGATGCCGAACGCTTTGCCGCGCTCGGCAGCCCCAATGTCATGGTCACCGGCAACCTCAAGCTCGACGTCGCGGCGCCGCCGGCCGATCCGGCCAAGCTGGAGCGGCTGATGTCGGTGACGCGCGGCCGCGCCATCGTGGTGGCCGCGTCCACCCATCCCGGCGAGGAGGAGCTCCTGATCGAGGCGCACAAATCGCTTGCCGGATACTTCCCGGGGTTGCTCACGGTGATCGTGCCGCGGCATGCCGCGCGCGGCGAGGCGGTGGCGCGGCTGGTGACGGAAGCGGGCCTGCGTCCCGGCTTGCGCTCGCACGAGGATCTGCCGGTCGCGACAACAGATATCTATGTCGCCGACACGATGGGCGAGCTCGGCCTGTTCTATCGCCTCGCGCCGATCGTGTTCATGGGCGGCTCGCTGGTCGCGCATGGCGGCCAGAACCCGATCGAGGCGATCAAGCTTGGCGCTGCGATCGTGCACGGGCCGCACGTCTTCAATTTCACCGAAGTCTATGAGGCGCTCGATCGCGCCGGCGGCGCGCGGCGCACCGACGATCTGGAGGCGCTGGTCAAGCAGCTCGGCCAATTCCTCGCCGATCCCGCGGCGCGCGATGCGTCGCTTGCGGCCTCCGAGCGCGTCGTCGAACAGCTCGGTGGTGCGTTGGAGCGCACGGTGACCGCTCTCGAGCCCTATCTGTTGCAGCTGCAGCTCGAGATGGGAGCCGCCAATGCGTGAGCCGGCCTTCTGGCACCGGCCATCGTCTTGGATTGCGTTTCTATTGAGCCCTCTTGCCGCGCTTTACGGCGCGGTCGCCGCGCGGCGGATGCAGCGCGCCGGGGCCGATGCCGGCATTCCCGTGATCTGCGTCGGCAACTACCATGTCGGCGGCGCCGGCAAGACGCCGACGGTGTTGGCGCTGGCAAAATTGCTGCGCGAGCTCGACGAGCGGCCGGTGGTGCTCAGCCGCGGCTATGGCGGCAGCCTCGCTGGCCCGGTCAAGGTCGATCGCGACAGCCACACCGCAGCCGAAGTCGGCGACGAGCCGCTGATGATGGCCGCGACCTTGCCGGTCGTGGTGTCGCGCGACCGCGCTGCGGGTATTGCCTTGGTACGGGCGCAGAATGCGAGCGTGATCCTGATGGATGACGGCTTCCAGAATCCATCCGTGATGAAGGATTGCTGCCTGATCGTGATCGACGGGATGCGTGGCGTCGGCAATGCGCGCGTCATTCCGGCAGGCCCGCTGCGTGCGCCCTTGTCGCCGCAGCTCGCGAAGACGGATGCGCTGATCGTGGTCGGCGATGGCTATGCGGCGCGGACGATCGAAATCGAGATCGAGGCGCGTGGCAAGCCGGTGTTGTCCGCACACCTGAAGCCGGAGCAGACTTCGCTGACCGCGTTGAGCGGGAAACCTGCGCTCGCCTTCGCCGGCATCGGCGATCCCGCGCGCTTCTTCAACATGCTGCGGTCAAGCGGCGTCGACGTCGTGCGCCATACGGCTTTCGCCGATCATCATGCCTTCACCAGGGACGAGATCGAGCAGCTCGTTGCCGATGCGAAGCGTGACGGGCTGACGCTGGTAACGACGGAAAAGGATCTGGCGCGGTTGCGCGGTCCGGACGGGACGCCGGCCTGGGCGCAGGCGATCGTGCCGTTCGCGGTGACGATGCAGTTCGAAGCGCCTGACACGCTGCGGCGCTTCGTGAGCGATCAGCTATTCAAGGCAAGGGAGAGGAGGCTCGGCAGTTGAAGCCGGCGTTGAGCTTAAGCCTGCGACTTGACCATACTGGGATGGTGGCGCTGCAGCACGGCGGTCGGGGTGGCGTAGGCCTCCTGCAGGTCGACGCTCCAGTACTTCAGCTCGTCGAGCGGGATCCGGACGTCGGTGATGGCACAACGCACAAAGGTGCCGGGCGAGATCACACGGAAATCGCCGTCGAGATATTGCACCTGCGCTTCGCCATGGCCCGAGGGACCGAACTTGTTCAGCACGTTTAAGCTCTCCGCCTTGCCCCCGATGAGGCCCTTAAATGTTCATGAAGCCGTGTATCACAGATAGGGGGTCATGTCCGCCCGTTAAACCACCGACTTGTGATGATTTGGCGGCAGACGTGCATGGTAGCGTTGCGGATGTGGTC
>DASVOL010000675.1:0-2003 GCA_036383375.1 Bradyrhizobium sp.
GTTGCCGCCTCGGTCAGTGAGCGGGCCGCGGACGATCACGCCGGGCGGCTGTCCGCCTGGTTGCGCGGTGCCGTTGGAACCTATCTTGCCAATGTCGAGCTGCATGACGTCGTGTTTCACGACTTCCCGCATCATCAGCGCCAGTCACAGGAAAAGGACGACGTGATCGCGCAGGTCATAGGCGTGCTGGAGGACGGCCGGACCGCCGGCGTCTGGGCGTTCCCGAACGCCCGCAGCGCGGCGCTGATCGTGTTCGACGGGATGCATGCCGTGGTCGACGACGCGATCGTCGCGGGCACCCGCGATCCCGAGCCGCCCTGCCGGCTGCTGGAAGAGATGTTCACGCGGATGCTGGCCGCGCCGCATCCGCGATCATGACCGCCATTTGAACCGGCGCAAAACGGCTACGCCGAGAGGTGATGGCTGCAATGCCCGAGGCGACAGGCGGTTGAATTTCCTCCCGCGCTGTTCCATGAAGCGTGTCGAGGTATACCAGTAACAATCCTCAAGACATCGTAGGGAGTGATCAACATGAAGCTTGTTCGTTATGGCGAAAAGGGTGCGGAAAAGCCCGGTCTGATCGATAAATCCGGCCAGCTCCGCGACCTCTCGGCCCATCTGAAGGACCTGACCGGCGAAGCCTATTCGCCGGACTCGCTGAAGAAGCTTTCCGCCCTCGATCCCGCCTCCCTGCCCGCCGTCTCCGGCAAGCCACGCTTCGGCGCCCCGGTCACCGGCATTTCGAAGTTCGTCGCGATCGGCCTCAACTATTCCGACCACGCCAAGGAAACCGGCGCGCAGATCCCGACCGAACCGATCATCTTCATGAAGGCGAATACCTCGCTGTCCGGCCCGAACGATGCGGTCGAGAAGCCGCGCGGCTCGACCAAGCTGGATTGGGAAGTCGAGATCGCCGCGATCATCGGCACCCGCGCCAAATACGTCTCGGAAGCCGACGCGCTGAACCATGTCGCCGGCTATTGCGTCTGCAACGACGTCTCCGAGCGCAATTTCCAGACCGAGCGCCTCGGACAGTGGACCAAGGGCAAGTCGCACGACACCTTCGGTCCGGTCGGGCCGTGGCTCGCGACCAAGGACGAAATCGCCGACGTGCAGAACCTGTCGATGTGGCTCGACGTCAACGGTCAGCGCCGCCAGACCGGCTCGACCAAGACCATGATCTTCACGATGGCGAAATGCATCTCCTACGTCTCGCAGTTCATGACGCTGCTGCCCGGCGATATCATCACGACGGGCACCCCGCCCGGCGTCGGTCTGGGCATGAAGCCGCCGACCTTCCTCAATGTCGGCGACGTCGTCACGCTCGGCATCGAAGGCCTCGGCGAGCAGCGCCAGGAAATCGTCGCGGCGTAATTGCCGGTCCGTCATCCTGAGGAGCGCGCAACGCGCGCGTCTCGATGGATGAGCCCAGCACACCGTCATCCCCGCGGATGGGTAACGAGATAGTATTGGTCGTTGCCCATCCTTCGAGACGCGCGCCGATGGCGCGCTCCTCAGGATGACGGCGGTGTACTCGGAAAGAGGTCATCACCATGAAACTCACCTTCTCTCCCGCCTCCCCGTTCGCCCGCAAGGTCCGCATCGCGGCGATCGAGCTCGGCCTGATCGACAAGATCGAGTTCGTGCCGGCCAGCGTCGCGCCGGGCACCGCCAACGACGAATACTCCAAGATCTCGCCGCTGAAGAAATTGCCGGTGCTGATCCTCGACCATGGCGATGTGATTTTGGATTCCTACGTCATCGTCGAATATCTCAACGAGATCGGCGGCGGCCGGCTGATCCCGGGCTACGGCCCGCGGCGCTGGCAGCTGAAGACCGATCATTCGCTGCTCAACGGCATGCTCGATTCCATGCTGCTGTGCCGCTACGAGAAGATGGTGCGGCCGCAGGGCTCGCTGTGGCAGGCTTGGTATGACGATCACTGGAACAGGGCCTGGGCCGGCATGGCGCGGTTCGAGAACCGGCCGGACGTGCTGAACGGC
>DASVOL010000676.1:0-2889 GCA_036383375.1 Bradyrhizobium sp.
GCTCAACAGCCTGCTGTTCACCGCCGGCGACCGGATGGTGGCCGGACTTGGCTTGACCAGCGCGCGCTGGCAGATCCTCGGCGCCATCGTCACCACTGAGCGCCCGCAACCGGTCGCGTGGCTGGCGCGCGACCTCGGCGCTGCCAGACAGAACGTGCAGCGGATCGTCAACGACCTGCAACGGGACGGGCTCGTCACATTCGAGACCAACCCGCATCATCGCCGCGCCCAGCTCGTCGTGTTGACCGAGAAAGGGCGGCAAAGCTTCGACGCGGCGATGCGCCTGCAGTTGCCCTGGGTGAACGGCCTTTCCGACGGGCTGTCGATCAAAGACCTCGAAGCCACCAGCCGCGTCGTCAGCACGCTGCGCGGCAGGCTGGAGAGCGGCCAGGAACCCGACGACCACGCATGACACGAGCAGGCGTAAGTTCGTCGCAAAACGCATAATCGAAGCGATGCCGTCTCCGCATTCGTCATGCCCGGGCTTGTCCCGGGCATCCACGCCTTCGTCCCCACGTAAAGAAAGACGTGGATGGCCGGGACAAGCCCGGCCATGACGGTGCCAAAAGGTCCGTTCATCTCGTATGCGATAGCTGGCCGCCGTTAGGCGGCCTTCTTTTTTGGCCAATGACACGGAGGTTTGCTAGTTACGACGGAACCGATTCTGCCCCTTCGAGGACTCATCGTATGCGCGCGCTCCCGCTCCTGCTGCTCGGTCTTGCCGTCGTCTCGGCGCCTGCTCTCGCCCAGATGAAGCTGCAAACGAAATCGGCGCCGACGGGCGGCCCCGAGACGCGCTATTTCACGTCGATCGACGGCCTGATGGACGGCAATGCCGACGTCGTGCTGAAGGAAACCCGCCAGGGCAAGACCGTGACCGCGGCCGTGCTCGACGTCTGTTATCCCGCCGACAAGAGCTCGGACCGCAAGGACCGCTTCGTCGCCAACCTCACCGTCAACGGCCAGACGCTCACCGGTACCACCCAGAGCGTCGCCGACAAGCAGCCGATCACGATCAAGCTGAACCGCAAGCAGACCGGCGACAGCTTTGAGTTCCGCGGCCAGATCACGATCGGCCAGACCGTCACCGAGGTCGCCTCGACGGACAATTCCGATCTCAGCGAGAAGGAATTCCAGGACAACCAGGCCACCGAGGACGGCATCACGCCGCAGCCGAAGGATTTTACCGACGTCTCGCCGGAAGCGATCGGGGTGCGGGTCAAGCTCGATGCGGCCGCGGATTTCCTCAAGAGCCTGAAGGGCGAGGCCGCCGAGATCGGCACCTCGAGCCTCGCGGTGACCTGCGATGCGATGCGCTCCGGCGAGCAGACCCTCAACCTCACCGTCGATCCCGAGCATGCCGGCGCACTGCTTGCCAAGGTGAAATCAGCGCCCGGCGTGACGGCGGCCGGCTGGACCAGTGGCGTGGTCGAGATGGACCGCACCATCCGCTTCGCCGCCGCGGACTGGCGCGATGGCGACAAGATCAACAAGGACAAGCTCGCGACTGCGATCGCGGGCGTGCTGGCGAGGACGCTTGCGGCAAAGCCTGCTTCGGCGACCTGGAACGCGAATACCGGCAAGCTCAAGCTGGTGCTGAAGCGGCCCAGCGCGATCTACCCGGCACTCGGCCTCACCCAGAATTACGAGGTCACCGCCCTCGTCTCCCCCGACAAGCCCGGCAGCTCCGACAAACTGATGCTGTGGGTCTCGAGCCCCACCGTCTCGACGTCGGATGACAGCGCCGGCGCCAAGCTCAATTTGTCCGATGATTCCAGCAGCGACGAGGAAGGCAGCGACGCCAAGGACGACAACGGCGCGATCGACGCGCTGCTCAAGGAGTTCAAAGGCCAGCGCTGGGATGCCGACAAGTCGGTGTGGCACTGAAGCGAGCGCTCGCCGCTGATTCAGGCTGCCCTCGTCTTCAGCGGCACCACATTGTTGCGCATCATCTCGGGAGCTGCGTCCGGACCGGACTGAAGCATCCCGTCGCTTCTGACGAACAACTCGGAACGAAGATCGATCGCAGCGCGATCGAGCAGCGCCCGCAGCTCGGGGCGAAGTCCGTCGCCGCGCAACGCGGCGATCGCATCGAAGTTGCGCATGATGTTCTCCTGTGTGATCGCGAAGAGGATTCGCGTTCGTGTTGCGCGAGCCACCCGCTTCCCGATTGCGCGGCGACATCCGAAAAGCGGCGCTAAGCGCCATATCGACAAAGCGGAATCTCGTCTGAACGCCGACGCCACGCCCGATCTGGAATCGGGTGGCACGATACCCGTCTCAAGATGCCTAATGCGTTCATCGACACAGCGCCGGTCGCGATACCGGCAACACGCAAATGGAGACGATCCGATGTCAGAGGAAAACAAGAGCGTCGTAGGCCGGTGGTTCGAGGGCTTTTGGGGAAACCCATGGAATCCGCGCATCATCGATGAGCTCGCGACACCAGACATTGTCGTGCACTACCCGATGCACGAACCGAAGAAGGGCCGCGCTGCGGTCACGCAATTCATCACCGAGTTTCGTGAAGCGTTTCCGGATCTCAATTTCTGGGGCGTCGGCGATCTCGTCGCGGAAGGTGATCTCGTCGTGGGCCGCTGGGAAGGTGGCGGCACGCACACCGGGCCAGCCTTCAGCGAC
Source organism: Bradyrhizobium sp. (assembly GCA_036383375.1). Classification (GTDB taxonomy): domain Bacteria; phylum Pseudomonadota; class Alphaproteobacteria; order Rhizobiales; family Xanthobacteraceae; genus Bradyrhizobium. The sequence continues at coordinate 2,641 of DASVOL010000676.1, forward strand.
TTCCGCCTCGGCTCGCTGCCCGCAGCCTCCGGCCGCAAGATGACGTTCGCCGGCACGACCGTGCTGCGCGTGCGGGACGGACGGATCGCCGAGGAGCTCGGACAGGAGGATGCGCTGACCGCCATGCTGCAGCTCGGCCTCATTCGCTTGCCTGAACAGAGTGGCTACGCCGGCTGAACCGGCGCGGCATCGACGATCGCATCATGACTACCCGAACGCGCTTGCTGCGCGTTCGGGTAACGCAATCGA
>DASVOL010000677.1:0-2506 GCA_036383375.1 Bradyrhizobium sp.
CTGATGGCCGCGAGCTGGCTGTTGCTCGGCGTCGGCATGGGCCTTGGCTTGTACGATGCGGCGTTCGCGGCGCTCGGGCGCATTTATGGCAACTCCGCCCGCCGCTCCATCACCGGCATCACCTTGATCGCCGGGTTTGCCAGCACGATCGGCTGGCCGCTCACCGCGTGGGGCCTCGCAACCGTCGGCTGGCGTTGGACCTGTTTCGGCTGGGCGGCGGCGCATATTCTGATCTGCCTGCCGCTCAACGCCTTCCTGATCCCCAAACTGAAGCGCGAGCATCGGATCGCAGCCGACACGCCGAAGCCGCATATTCCGATCGACCGCGCGATGCTGCTGCTCGCCTTTGCCTTCGCGGCCGCCTGGAGCGTCACGTCGGCGATGGCGGTGCATTTGCCGCGAATTCTCGAGGCGTTGGGCGCAACGCAAACCCAGGCGATCGCGGCAGGCGCATTGATCGGCCCGGCGCAGGTGGCGGCACGGATTGCCGAAGCGAGCCTGCTCAAGCGCTTCCATCCACTCTGGTCGGCGCGACTAGCCTGCATCACGCACCCCTTGGGCGCCTGCGTCATCGGCCTGTTCGGCGGGGGCTTCGCCGGGATCTTCGCGCTGCTGCATGGTGCCGGAAACGGCATCCTGACGATCGCGCGCGGCACGCTGCCGCTGGCGATCTTCGGTCCGAAGGATTACGGCTACCGGTTGGGACTGCTCGGTGCGCCGTCGCGACTGTCGCAAGCGATCGCGCCGCTGGTGTTCGGATTCCTGATTACACCGCTCGGTGGCTATACGTTCGCGGTCACGTCGGCTCTGAGCCTGGCCGCGCTGCTCGCGTTGTTCGCACTCAACGCCGAGCCGACGACTCCCGCGCAGTAGCGTCGCGACCCTTCATCCGCCGAACCGTCTCGATGAAGGCCTTGATGATCGGGGAGTGACCCCGGCCGCTGTGATGTGCGATGCTGTACTGGGTCTTGATGGTGCGGTCGCTGATCTCGAGCGCGCGCAGGTTCGGGTGCGGCACGAATTCGAAGTCGGCGACGACGCTGATGCCGAGCCCGCGCTCGACCGCCTTCCACACGCCCTCGCGGCTTTCGATCTCGAATACCGGCTCGATCCTGATGCCCTCGGCCTGCATCGTCGCCTCGAAGGCGCGCCGCGTGGTCGAGCCGCGTTCGCGCAGCACGATGGGCTGGTCGGCGAGCTCGCGCAGCCTGACCGACTTCCGCTTGAACCAGGGATGGTCGCGGTTGACGAACACGATCACGCGGTGGGTGCGATAGGGGATCATGGTGACGCGCGGATCCTCCGGCACCTCCGCCAGGATCGCGACGTCGGCTTCGAAATTGACGATGTGGCGGAGGGTGCGTTCGGAATTGCCGAGCAAGGTCGATATCTGCACCTCGGGGTGATCGCGCTTGAACGCGGCGATGATCTCGGTGGCATGAAACGGTCCGACCGTCGCAACTCTTAGATGGCCCTTGGTCGCCTTGCCATGCGCGGCCAACAATTCGTGCGCCTCGTCGCAGAACGTCATGATGCCGCGGGTGATCTCGAACAGCGCGCTGCCGGCTTCGGTGAGCTCGGTGTGCCGCGGCTTGCGGATCAAAAGCTCGACGCCGTAAGTCTCCTCCAGCTCCTTGACCTGGATGGTCAGCGTCGGCTGCCCGACATTGAGCACGCGCGAGGCCGCGGTGAAGCCGCCATGGGAAGCGACCGCATGGAAGGCGCGGAGCTGGCTGAACACTATTGACATAATCAATAGAACGCATCCGAAGAATGAATTTGTCAATAGCAGCCGGCGCCGTACCTTCGCGCCAAATGGAGGACGCGCGGATGGACTGGAGTTATTCCAACCCGGTAAGGATCGAATTCGGAGCCGACAGCTTCGACAAGCTGCCGGCGTTGATCGGCAAGCGCGCCTATGCGCTGGTGACTTATGGCGAGCCGGTCTTTGCCGAACTCGAGCGGCGGCTTCGCGCTGCGGCGGGTCCTTCCGTCCTGACCATTCGCGACGTCGCGCCCAATCCGGATTACCGCCTGCTCACCGAGCAGACTGCGCGCTTTGCCGGGCTCGCCAAGCAGCCCGAGGTGATCGTCGCGCTCGGCGGCGGCTCGGTGATCGATTCCGCTAAAGTGTTCGCGGCTGCCGGCGGCGACTTCGCGACCGTCAAAGCCTATCTGGAGACGCAGCAGGGCGCCGAGCGCTTTTCGGCCATTCCGATCATCGCGGTGCCGACCACTGCAGGCACCGGCAGCGAGGTGACGTGCTGGGGCACGGTGTGGGACGAGGCCAACGGCAAGAAATACTCGCTGGCGCGTCCGTCGCTCTATCCGACCCATGCGGTGATCGATCCGCGCCTGATGCTCGGCAAGCCGCAGCTGCTCACCATCAGCACCGGGCTCGACGCGCTGTCGCATGCGCTGGAGAGCATCTGGAACGTCAACAACAACCCGGTGTCGGCCAACCACGCGGTGGCGGCGGCGCGCGGCGTTCTCGACGTGCTGCCGA